>NZ_JBHSUM010000015.1:0-51658 GCF_042660605.1 Nitratireductor sp. GCM10026969 | reverse complement strand
GGGTGTCGGGGATGCGGCGGCAGTTCGTGGCCGGCGCGCAGACCTGCTCGGCGAATCCGCCGTCGGCGTGCAGACCCAGAACGCGCCGGGATGGACAATCCTGGCGCTGGCCGGCGCCGCAGGCATCACAGGCGCCACACCCGACCGTCGGCCAGCACACGACACGATCGCCCGGCATAAAATCGCCTGCCGCCGGCCCGACCGCGCTCACCGTGCCGGCAAACTCGTGGCCGATCGTCACCGGCATGCCGGCGGCCATGAACTCATAACCGTTAGTCCATTCATAGGCGTGAAGGTCGCTTCCGCAGATTCCCGCGGCCGCGACATCGATGAGCACGTGGCCGGCAGGCGGCGCTTCAAGCGCCTCCAGCGTCACCACCTCCGCTCCAAACCGCGGTGCATTCTTGCGCAGCGCGAGCATTCGTTCTCCCGAGCCCGGCGCGTCGACGGTGGCCCGCTCCCCCTTCGCAGGATACCGTCGCCGTGCTATGTAATTTGTTATAACAAATAATGCGCGAGGAATTTCCGATGTCAAGCGCCCAGCCGTCGAGAGAAGGCACAGAACAGCGAAACGGGGACTGGATGCGCCCGATTGCCAAGGAAAATCTGAGCGAAAGGGCCTATGCGCAACTGCGCAGCGCGCTGATGCACGGGCAACTGAAACCGGGGGAACGCCTGCTTTTGCGTCCCATGTCCGAACGTTTCGGCATCAGCGCGACGCCGATGCGCGAAGCCCTCCTGCGGCTGGTTTCGGAAAAAGCGCTCGCCCTCGATGCACGCGGCACGGTGGTGGTGCCGACACTGACGCTCGAGCAACTGCTGGAAATCCGCAGCATCCGCCTCGATCTCGAGGGGCGCGCGGCGGCCGAAGCCGCGCGCATCGCCTCCAACGAGGCGATCACCGAACTGGAAGAGATCCACGCCCGGATTTCCGAGTGCCACCGAACCGGCGCTTTTGCGCGCGCCGTCAACCTCAACACCGCCTTTCATCTGCAGCTTTGCGAATCGGGGAAGCTGCCCATCGTGCTGGAAATCGTCGAGCGGCTTTGGGTCCGCTGCGGTCCGATCCTGTCCCATCTCTATGACGCGGGCGTGCCGGACTGGGAGCCGCATCCGCATCTGCGGATCATCGCCGCGCTGCGCGCGCGCGATCCCGAGGGTGCGCGTGCGGGGATCCAGGAAGACATCGAGCGCGGCGGCAAGGGGCTTCTCGATCACGTGCGCAGCGCGAGGGAAGAGGACTGACGCGCACCAAGAGGCGGGACGGATCCCGCTTTCCGGGGAATGCCTATTCGCCGAGATGATCCGCGAAGGTCGTGCCGGAATAGGATGTACGGAAAAGACCGGCCTCGGCCAATCGCGGCACAAGCGCCTCGAAAACGAGCCGCAGGGATGACACGGATCCTCCCGGCACGGCGATGAAGCCGTCGATGGCCCCGGCCTCTACCCAATCGCGGATGGCCTCGAAGGCGTCGTCGATCGTGCCGATCACCTGCCAGTGCGCCGAACCGATCACCTCCGGCCGCCACAAGAGTTCTTCCACCGTGGGCGAGTCGCGTTCGATGAGCCGGCGCAGCAGATCGGCGTGCGTGCGGCTGCGCGGGTGTTCGGGCGGCGGCGGCAGTTCGGCCGTCGTGACCTTGCACTCGAGCGGCCAGTCGGAAAGGTCGAGCCCGGTCATCTCGCGGATGGTGGCAAAGGCGCGGGCCTTGTCCGCCCGTGTATGGGTCTCGGCGAAGAGTTCGAACGCCTCGGCCCGGCTTTCCGCGAGGTACAGGCTGAGGCCGGGCATCAGATTGATCGCATCGGGCGAGCGGCCATGGCCCTCGGCGCGCCGGCGCAAATCGCGCCGCAGGTCTATGGCGGCTTCCCTGTCGGGCGTCGAGGCAAAGACGGCATCGGCCACGGAGGCGGCGAAGTTGCGGCCTTCCGGCGAGGCGCCGGCCTGGATGAGCGGGATCGGCGCCCTGGCGTATGTCGGAAGGTTGAGCGGGCCCTTTACCTTCAGATGGGAGCCGGAATGGTCGATGGGACGGACGAGAGCGGCGTCGGCGAACCGTCCGTTGGCGCGGTCCATCATCAGCGCCTCTTCGGGATAGCTTTGCCAGAGAAGCCTGACGACCTCCGTGAATTCCGCCGCCCGTTCATAACGTTCCTCGGCCGAGGGCATCGCCGACAGGCCGAAATTTTCGTGCCCGGCGAGCGCGGTGACGATGTTCCATCCGGCGCGCCCGTTGCTCAGCCAGTGGAGCGATTGAAGCTGCCGTGCCACGACATAGGGCGGGAGAAAGGTTGTCGAGATCGTCGTCAGCAGCCCCACACGCGACGTCTCGCGGGCGATCGAAGCAAGAAGCATGGTTGGATCGAGGCTTGAAAAGCCCGGACCCTTCTCGAGGACCTCGGTGCGCAGAAAGAGCGTGTCGGGGCAGAAGACGAAATCGAGATGCGCCGCCTCCGAGCGCCTGGCGATGTCGAGATAGAAGTCGCTCGAAAAAAGACCCTCGATGTTGCTGTCTGGCCGGCGCCAGGCATCCCCGCTCAACCAGGTCGGGGCCAGCGACATGCCGATGTGAAGCTTTCGTCGAGCGCTCATCCTGAATCTCCGGGCGTTGGAAATGTCCGCGACAAGGGACGGGGGAGCCTGATTCCGCGTGATATCGAATTGTGGAGTTTTTTACTATAGTTTAAGTTCGCGCCGGAGAGGCGAACGGGAGTCGCTATTCGGTGCTCGAAGCGAGAGAAATCAAGGCAAGCTACGGCTCGACCCCTGTCCTGCACGGGCTGTCGACGCGCTTTGCGGCGGGCCGCGTCACCGCGCTGGTGGGCCCTAACGGATGCGGCAAGTCGACGCTCTTGAAGGCGATCATGGGCTTCCTGCCGCTCGCCGCCGGCGAAATAAGGCTCGAAGGCCAGCCGATACGGCAGATCGGCCGGCAGTCGCTCGCGCGCAGGATCGCCTATCTGCCGCAGGAGTGCCGCTGCCCCGACTACATGACGCTGGGCGAACTCATCGAGCTTGCGGGCTATGCGCGCTACTCGCTGGTCGGCGGGCCGTCGGATCACGACAGGCGGCTGTTCCGCGAGGCGCTGGAGATCGTCGGGCTTTCCGATAAGGCCGGCGCCCAGGTGAACGCGCTCTCGGGCGGCCAGCGCCAGCGGGCCTGGATAGCCATGGTGCTCGCACAGGACACCGACGTCATCATGATGGATGAGCCCGTCAATCATCTCGACATGAAGTACCAGTATGCCGTTCTCGGGCTCGTGCGCGAACTTTCCGTCCGCCACGGCAAGACGGTCATGGTGGTGTTGCACGATTTGAACCTCACCTCGGCCTTCGCCGATGACGTCATCATGCTGCGTGGCGGCAGGGTCGTTGCGGCAGGCCCGGTCGAGCAGGCCCTCACCGCCGCCAACGTCGAGCGGGTTTTCGACCTTAAGGCGGACATCTTCGACCGCGGTGGCCGCCTCGTCTGCCTGCCCCGTATGCAGCGTGTCGAACCGATACCCGCATGACGCGACGCTTCGTCTTCCTTTTCAGCGCCCCTTTCCTGCTGGCGCTCGTTCTCCTCATCAGCCTTTCCCTTGGCGGCGGCTCATTCCATTTTCTTGATGTCGTCCAGGCGTTCATTGCTTTCGATGCCGAAAGCTACGATCAGGCAGTCATCCTCCACCAGCGCTTGCCGCGCGCGCTGATCGCGATCTATGTCGGCGCGACCATGGCGTGCGGCGGTGCGGTTCTGCAGGGCCTCGTCCGCAATCCGCTCGCCTCGCCCTCGACGCTCGGCATCAATGCCGGCGCGTGTGTCTTCGTGGTCGGCGGCGCGTTTCTTTTCGATCTCGGGATGGCAGCGCTGGGGCTGGCGGCACTCGCCGGCGCGTTCTTCGGCTTTCTGTCCTGCCTCGTGGTGGCGCGGCTTGCGGGCCGTACGCATGATCCGCGCGGCCTTGCGCTCATCCTTTCGGGCGCGCTGGTCTCGATGCTCTTCTTCGGCGTGACCAACGCCTTCCTCCTCTCCGACCCCATGCGGCGCAACGAATTCCTCGGCTGGGTATCCGGCAACATCAACCACGTTTACATCGACCGGCTCCTTGCCTTCTGGTGGATCGGCGCGGTGGCGATCGGACTTCTCGCCGTTCTCGCGCGACCGCTCACGCTCATCCTGCTCGGTACGGAGAAGGCCGCGTCCGCCGGCGTGAACGTCACCGCCGTCACGCGTCTCGCGCTTACCGCGACAGTCCTCGCCTCGGGATCGGCCGTGGCGATCTGCGGCCCGATCGGCTTCGTCGGGCTGGTCGTGCCGCACATCGTGCGCCCCTTCGTGGGCAACAACTTCACTTTTTCGCTGCCCGCCTGCGCCCTCACCGGCGCGAGCGTCTGCCTGCTTGCCGACCTTTTCGCCCGGGAAGCCTTTCAGCCATACGTCCTTCACACGGGCCTCGTGACGGACCTTCTCGGCGGGCTGGTCTTCGTGGTGATCGTCAAGCGCTTCTACCTTTCGCCGGCGGCAAGGGGGCGCGCGTGAGACGCGAACACGCGACGGACGGCAAGCCGGTGCTGCGCTTCGCCTCGGGCCTGCAGATCCGGGTGGGCAATCTGCGGGCCGGGATCGGGCTCATGAGCGCGACAATCCTGCTGGCGGCGCTGTCGGCCGGGCTCGGCGTCACCGACGCCGGCATCCTCGATCTCCTGAATGGCTTTACCGGCACCGACGCCGACGATGCACGGGCCTATGCGCTCTGGACGGTGCGGCTGCCGCGGATCGTCATGGGCTTCATGGCCGGCTGCGCCGTCGCGCTGGCCGGAGCCATGCTGCAGTCGATCGCCCGCAATCCGCTGGCCGATCCTGGCCTGTTCGGTCTCAGCCAGGGCTCGATGACGATGATCATGCTTCTCTTCGTCCTGGCACCCGCCGCCCCGAAGGCCATGATCGCGCTCGCCGCGATGACCGGCGGACTCGGAGTGGCGATGTTGCTGATCTGGCTCGGCGGCGGCGAGCGGTCGAGCGGGCTGGCGATCCTTCTGATGGGCATCGCGATCGAAAGCGTGCTGTCCTCGGTCGGCTCGCTCCTGATCCTCTACATGCCGACGGAGACGTCGCTCGCGCTGTCGGAGTGGATGGCGGGGTCCCTCTTCAAGGCCGACTGGTCGAGCATCGCCACCTTCGCGCCGCTGATGGTCTTGAGCATCGTCGGGATATTCCTTTCCGGTCGCGCGCTTTCCGCCTACGACCTCGGGAACGAGATGGCGATGGCGCTTGGCGAGCCGGTGGGGCGCTCGCGGCCCGTGATCCTCGTTTTCGCCGTGCTGCTCAGCACGGCCGCGGTGACTGCTGTCGGGCCGCTCACCTTTCTCGGCGTGCTCGCGCCGCATCTGGCGGGCTTCGTATCGCCCGCCGTCTCGCGCGCCCGGCTTTTTCTGTCCGCTCTCATGGGCGGCATCCTGGTGATCGCCGCCGACGCCCTGACGCGCGGCCTCGTGGGCGATGTACCCCTGCCCATCGGCCTCAGCCTGACGATCATCGGCGTTCCGCTCTTCATCCTCGCCTTGCGTCTCCAGGCGCTTCGAAAAATGCAGACACATTGAAAGGGAATGCGATGCGACTGTCGATCCTCCTGGCTGCCCTTGTCGCCGCCAATGCCGCCCTTGCCGGGGAACGAGCCGTCACCGACGATGCCGGGCGCGCGGTCACGATCCCCGACCGGCCCGAGCGGATCGTCGTCATGCATGAACCGCTGCTCGGCCTGCCGCTCATGGATCTCGGCGTCGAACTCGTCGGCAGCTACGGCCGCACCGACGACGGCGAATTCGTGACGGCCGTCGACTTCATGGACACTGTCCTGGACACGGACCTTGCCAAGCCCAAGGGGATCGGCCCCTTCGGCCAGATCGACCTCGAAAGGCTACGCGCGCTCGAGCCCGACCTGATCATCGGCACGGATCTCAATATCGACAAGGTGGAGCAGCTTTCGACGGTCGCACCCGTCTATCTGCAGAATGTCAGCACCGGGAAGGCATACGGCTTCAGCGTCGAGGAGGACCTCGCCAAGGTGGTCGGCCGGGAGGATACGTTCACAAAACGCAAGGCGGCCTATCTGGACCGCGTGGCCGAGGTGCGGAAGGCGCTGCCCTCTGATCCCGCCGGCCAGGACTACCTCGCCGTCTTCCTGACCGACCAGCTCAACGCGGTCGGCGAGACATCGGGTGCGATCCAGGCGCTCGAGGATCTCGGATACAGCCGGCTGGAACCGGAGCACGAGGGCGGGGCAGCGGGACGGGGCGGCTCGATGATGCTGGTACCGCTGAGCGTCGAAGCTTTCGGGCAGCTTGACCCCGATCTTCTGGTTTTGATGAACAGCTATATGAACGACGCGCGCGAGGAAGCGGGAACACGCGCCGCACTCGACAGGATCATGCCAGGCTGGGAGAAGTTCCTGAAGCCGGCTAAGGAGGGCCGCATCCTTTTCCTCGATTCCGCCAAAGTCACCACGCCGACGGTGGCCAGTGCCGAACACACGCTGGACGCCGTCGAGACATGGGCGAAGCGGTAGCGGGTGTCAATTTCAACAGAGAAGTGCAGCGCTCAGAAGACAAGTGTAGTGGAGGCCACTGGAAGGTCTTGGTTGTGGAGAACAGTCATCCACGACGAGCGTGGTGGATGGCTTATACGCGGACAGTGCGGACGTTCGAACTTTCAGGCGTAGCTCTTGATCACCGCAACACGGTTTGCCTTTGCATTGGTGAATTCGAACACGTGGCTGAAACGCCGACGATTGCCATTTCCAAGTGTTACCTCTCCGCTGGCTGAGCCTACTTTTCCGTGAGAGATCGCGTGCTCGACGGTGATGGCAATTGGTGTCGTCCGATCGGCAAGTTCCTGAAACAATGCGCTTCTTCCGTTGATCGGCTCCTCCGAGGCACCTTCCCAGACGACATCCTCGCTGAAGTCTTGCGGTGTGGCTTCGCCAGTTTCCAGCGCGATCGCCATATCCTGCACAAACTTGTTCTTGGGAGAGTTCCCGCAATCTCTGCTGCCGTGAATTTCGGTCATCCAACTCTCCTGATCAGACCTTAGATCACCATAAGAGCTCTCGTGCCGAAGGTTCAAGAAGGGTGGAAACCGGAATTCAAAGCGAATGCGCGGAATGACCATTTTACGCACGCAAGTGGACGTAAATTAGTCCGATCTTTCAAATTCCAACTCCAACCATCTTAACAGCGCTTGGGTTTCCGCATGGTTACCCCGGCGCGCGCCACGGAAAACCGAGATTTCAGTCGGCCGGTGGATCGTTTCGTCGCACGCGCGGATCAAATTGCCCTCGGCGAGCATACCATCCACGGTCCGGCGCCAGCCCAGGGCGATACCTTGCCCAGCCACCGCAGCCTGAAGAACCAACGGGAAGCTGTCGAAATGGACGAGGCGCACCTCCTGCGGCATCCGCCTGCCGAGAGCGTTGAACCATTCCGGCCAATCGATCCAGTCTTGCGGAACCACCCGGTGTGAGAGCAACGGAAAGCGAGACAGACTATCCAGTGGAATCGGTTGGCGCACGCCTTCAACCAATCCCGGCGCGCAGACGGGGAAGACTTGGTCGGATGCCGTGAAGGCCAGGCGCGCAGAGCCGGAAGGTCGACCGGTCGTCTGGATCGCGACGTCGAAATGCTCCCGCGCTTCGGTCAGTGGCGCGAGGGCGCTGACGACCCGGACCTCGATGTCCGGATGCCGCTCGTGAAAGCGGGAAAGGCGCGGCATGAGCCAGTAAAATGCTTCGCAGAGCTGGCAATGGAGCACAAGACCGCCAGGTAAGGCCACGCCGCGGAGCTGGGCGGCCTCTGTCGCGATGTCGGCAAGGGCGGTGCTGACGATACGGCCGAACCGGCTGCCTTCGTCGGTCAGGAAGACTGCCCGATTCCGACGCTCAAAGAGTGCGACGCCGAGATCGCGTTCCAACGCCGCGATCTGCTTGGTCACTGCCGTCTGGGTCAGGCCCAGCTCTGAAGCGGCAAGGGTGAAGCTCTCATGCCGGGCAGCGGCCTCGAATGGCCGGAGGCGGGATAAGGGCGGCAAGGCCCGTGTGATGTGATCCATGCCAAACACTCATCTATTTTCGACAAAAATGCATTATTACAGCTCTCTGAGTTCTGTTTTCCATCCTACATGGAATGGAAAACATCCTCTTCGCAATCACTCGATCGTCGCAATCTGGGAATTGTGTCCATCATCGGTGCGGTCTTTCTCCTGTCGTTTTCGGATGCGCTGGTGAAGAATGCGGGCGACCATCTCGGTCTGGGTCAGATCGTCTTTCTGCGATCGGCGTTCGCGGCGCTTGTGATCGCAGGCAGTGCTCTCGCCTTCTCCGGCTTGGGGCGCCTTCACTCGATACCTCCCTTTTGGGTGTGGGCGCGCAGCCTCTGCCTGACGGTGATGTGGCTGTGCTACTATGCCGCCCTGCCGTCGATGTCCTTCGCCCTGGTGGCGGCCTGCTACTACACCTCGCCGATGTGGATGGCGCTGCTGTCGCGTCTCCTTCTGGGCGAGCCGGTGGGCGGTCTGCGCTGGCTCGCCATCTTTCTGGCGCTGACGGGTGTTGTGCTGGCCGTCAATCCGGGCATCGGAACAATATCGCCGGTGATTGCCTTGCCCTTGGCCTCGGCGTTCCTTTACGCCCTGGCTGCGGTCATCACCTGGAGCCGGTGCCAAGACGAAGCGCCCTTGACCATGGCACTGAACCTTAATGTCACGTTGGCAGTCACGGGCGCGGTGAGCATTGCGGCTCTGGCAGCGTTCGGCCCTGGCGACGATAAAAGTTTCGTCTTGTCCGTCTGGCCCACGCTCATGCTGGAGGACTGGTTGTTGGTCGGTATCCTGGGGGTTCTTCTCGCGATCATTGCGACTGCGGTTGCGCAGGCCTACCGGCTAGCTCCATCTCCCATCGTGGGCGTATTCGACAATGCCTACCTCCTCTTCGCAGCCATGTGGGGCGTGCTGTTCTTCGA
This sequence comes from Nitratireductor sp. GCM10026969, assembly GCF_042660605.1. Taxonomy (NCBI): domain Bacteria; kingdom Pseudomonadati; phylum Pseudomonadota; class Alphaproteobacteria; order Hyphomicrobiales; family Phyllobacteriaceae; genus Nitratireductor; species Nitratireductor sp. GCM10026969. The sequence continues at coordinate 42,663 of NZ_JBHSUM010000015.1, read as the reverse complement.
CGAAGTCCCGGCCATGCGTGAAGCGGCAGGAATGGCCCTGATTGCCAGTGGAGCCATTATGATGACTAGCCGAGACCATTCGACTTCCGATGATCGGCGCAGCGGATTTATCAGCTCTGGGCGCTAAAGCAGGCTTCCGCAGGCATACCGTCAACGACCGCGTAGGGTCGATTCCTGCCGGACCGATGAACCATGAAAACACTTCACGTGTCTTCTGTTCGCGGCAACTCGCTGCACTTCTCACCTGCGCGCTGAACTTGTCTTATACACGCGCGAAGCCCCAAATAGCTGCCTTCTGGCGTGCCTCACTGCATTTGACTGTTGAATTCAACAGCGGGGTCGGCATCATAAAAAAAGCGGGCCGGAAGACGGCCCGCCGACTGGTGTCGGAAGTTTATGGGGGTCAGAACCTTACCTTCATCCCGGCGCCGAATGTGCGCGGCTCCAGCATGGAGCCGACGATGGCGATCCCGCTGGCCGAGCGGTCATCATACTTCCAGGTGGGCATGCGCTCATCGAAGATATTGTTGACGAAGCCGTAGAACTGGAAGTTCTCGTTCGGCGAATAGGCGACACGGGCGTTGGCCACCGTATAGGAGTCGACCCAGTAGGCCGGGTCGTTGTTGTCGGTCGAGTGATACCCGTCCGTATGATAGACCTCGCCACTGAGCCGGACCTCGGGCGTGATGTCCCAGTCCGCGCCGAGGCTGACCATGTAACCGGGTGCCTTGCCGAACTCGTTGCCTTCCTGAATGTCCGCGGAAGGATAGTTGAACTCGATGATCTCGGTCTCGAGAAGGCCCGCCGAGGCCCGGATGCGAAGCGTGTCGAGGACCTGGTAGTCGGCGCTCACCTCGAGGCCGTAGGACCTTGCCTTTTCCGCGTTCACGACAACATTCCCGAACAGCCGTCCATTGAGATAGTCGGGCACGACGCGCTGCGAATTGCGCTGATCGGTATAGAACAGGTTGCCGCTCAGCGTCAGCCGGTCGTCGAGCAGGCGCGCGCGGGCGAACAGTTCGTAATTCCAAAGCGTCTCGGGCTCGAATGTGTAGAAGCTGGCAGTCGCAAACCTCAAACCGGCGCCGCCTGGATTATAGCCACGGTTTACCAGAGCCCCGACCGTCACGTCCGGTGTCAGGTCGTAGGCGAGGGAGATCTTGGGCAGGAGTGCATCGAAATTCTCATCGAAGTCCAGAATCTCGCCGGGTGCAAAGCCGGGAGCACTGCCGCTGCGCTGGATGTGGTCGAACTGATAGCGCAGCCCGCCGGTCAGCGCCCAGCGCTCGGCAAAGCGCCAAGTGACCTCCGAAAAGAGCCCGAGACTGTCCTTCGTGTCGTCGAAGTCGGAAACGCCGCGCAGGTAGAGCGTGTCGTTTGAGACGACATGGCTGTAGTAAATGCCGGCAACGCCGCTCCAGGTGGAGTCGTCGGTGCCGAAATTGATCCGGGTTTCGTTCGAGACATCCCGATAGTCGATGGTGGCGCCGCCGTTCGTCCAGGGCTCGACCTCGCGGGTGATGTCTCCCTGCGAGTACTGGAACTGGTTGGTCAGTTTGACGTCGTTGCCGAAATCGTACCCGATATCCAGAACGCCGGTGCTAACGCGCGTGTCATAGCTCGGCATGGAGACGGTATTGTTGTCCAGATCCTCGTAGGGAGGATAGGCGGCTTCCGACGTCGGGCGGTTGAGCTTGGTGTGCGAAAAGGTCAGCTTCGCCTCGAGCCCGGGAATTTCCGCCGGCTCCCAAAGCAGCTTCAGGCGCCCGTTGAAGGTCTCGAAATCCTGGTCCGTATTGCCCTTCGCAAAATTCGGGTTCGTGTAGTCGATGAAGGTGTCGCGACCGCTGTAGTCGAGTGCCAATCGTGCCGCGAAATCGTCCGTGAGCGGCCCTGAAACCACGGCCGAGACGCGCTTTTTGTTGCGGCTGCCGTACTCGATTTGCGCCTCGCCTTCGGGCGTGAATGTCGGATCCTTGGTCTTTACGATGACGGCGCCGGCGACGCTGTTTGCGCCCATGGTGGTCGTCTGCGGTCCGCGGAACACTTCGACACTCTCGACGTCCCAGATCGAGCTCGCACCAAAGACGGATTCGTAGAAAGACAGGTTGTGGCCGTCGACATTGATGCGGGCGCGCGGAACGGTGCCGCCAAAGAATGCGCCTGAGCCGAAGTTGGGGCCCTGGCCGTCAACGCCGCGGAACACCGGCGCACTGACGGTGTCCGTGTAAAGAACGTTCGGAATGCCCCGGACCACGTCGGAGACGTGGGCTGCCTCGACCTTCTCCTCGATATCCTCTTCCGTGACCACCTCGACGGAGGTCGCCGTGTCGAAAATGCTGCGTTCGACGCCCTCGCCCTTGACCGTGATGACGTCGAGCACCGTCACGCGGTCGGAGGTGGATGCCGCCTCCTGAGCGAACGCAGGCGCAGCGAATGCGGACAGGAGCGAAAGCGCGCTGACGCCACGGCCCAAGATCCTGACAAGATTTGACGACATGATTCCCCCGAATCCCCGAGCAAGAACGCTGGCTGGAGACGGGACCCTTGGCTCGCGCAAATGAATGATCGTGTCTCCTCAAATGCATAAGGCCTCCTTCCCTGTCAATATAAACTTGAGTTTTTGAGGCAAGTTATATTGCGAGGACGCGCACCCCTTGCTATGGTTCCCGCATCGACGGCAGCACTTCAGACAAGGCTGATGTGGCTCAAATCCGCATTGAATCTCCCGCTGATCATGACACTCGGCCTCGCCCACCGCTGCCGGCCAGAGGCAGAGAATGCCGCGAAGTCGGTCCGGCCGAGAACTTCCTGAAAGGAATTGGTACGATGAGCATGCCGCAAAGCATCCGCGCGCAGCCGGCCACGCGCACCCCGGAGCGCCACCGCCACCCCGTTCGGTTGCGTCGTCTCAACGTGGAGCGCGTAGAGCAGATCAACCACGCGATGGTGCGCCTGACACTGACCGGGCCGGAACTCGAAGGTTTCGTCAGCCTGGGATTCGACGACCACGTCAAGATGTTCTTTCCGGAACCGGGCGAGGCGGAGCCGGTACTGCCCTTCGTCGGACCGAACGGGCTGGAGATGCCGAAGGACCGCAAGCCGATCGCCCGCGATTTCACGCCGCGTCACCACGACGCGGCGAAGGGTGAACTGGCGATCGATTTCGCGCTCCACCACGACGGGCCGGCCAGCAACTGGGCGCGTTCGGTGAGCACCGGCGACAGCGCCTGGATTGCCGGACCGCGGGGCTCCTTCGTCTTTCCGCTCGATTTCGACTGGCATCTCCTGATCGCCGATGAAACCGGCCTGCCGGCGCTGGCGCGGCGGCTGGAGGAACTGCCGGCGGGCACACGCGCGGTGGCACTGATCGAAATCGACGGCGCAGAAGACGAGATCGCGCTCGAAACCGCGGCCGAGGCGACCGTCGCATGGGTTCATCGCAAGGGCGAACCTGCCGGCGAAAGCCGGATCCTTCAGCAATCGCTGAAGGCGCTCACCCTGCCCGGGGGGGATTTCTTTACCTGGATCGCCTGCGAATCGCGGATCGCCAAGGAATTGCGTTCATTCCTCATCGAGAACCGTGGCGCCAACCCGAAGTGGATGCGCGCCTCGGGCTACTGGCGGCGCGGCGCGACCGGCATCCACGATCACTTCGACGACTGAGTATACGGCGCCGGGCGATCACGAAATGACGGAGACGCGGATGATGGAGCAGATACGCGGCGAGCTCTCCCGGGTTCTCGATAAGGAGTTCGGAGATCTGGCTGCGGATACGAACCTGATGGAGGTGGGTCTGCACTCGCTGGCGATCATGCGTCTCGTATCGGCGTTATCGCAGATCGCGGGAACGCAGCTCGACTATGCCGACCTCGCTCGCGAACCGTCGCTCGGCGCGTGGCAGGCGCTGCTTTGCCGGCTTCGGAACTCCGGCCCCAAAGAGGCGTGACACCGCCACGGCTTGCTGAGCGCCACCCCTTTCGGCCGCTCTGGGCGGGCCGCGGGGCAACGACGATCCGGCGTGCGGCCGGAGCAAGGGAGATAGAGATGGCTGGACATTCCGATCGCCTGCTGGCGCGCAATGAATTGCGCCGCTTCAATGAAACATTCGAGGAGCCTGCCGCAGAAGTGCGGGCCGCGGAAGAGGCGCAACGGCCTTCCGAGCACGAAGAACGCACGTGGCTGGCCCAGCAGCAGGACCCGGATGCTGTCTTCAAGCGTATCCTGGCCTATCGGCTGGGCGGGTGGCCCGACATCGCGAAACTCGTGCACGCGGTCCAGACCCTCGTCCGCGCCATGCCCGATCTCAATGCCCGCTACCGCTTCGATGACGATGGCGAGTTGCACAAACACTTTAACGGAGACGAGGGACAATATCTGGAAGTCCTCAGCGCCGATTCCAGACGAGAAGCGGTCGAAACCATACTCGCCAGACAGGCAGCGCCCTGGCATCCCGAACACGAGCCGCCCTTCAAGGTCCTGCTGATCCTGGGACGCGGAGAAGTCGTTGTTGCCCTTCTCATGCACCGGATCCTCGACGAGGCCTGCTCTCCCGAGAACGTGCTGGACAACCTTACCCGCGCCTATAATGGCGACCCGCTGCAACCGGCCGTCATGCGCCAAACCGCGGCGCCCGCGACTGAAACGGACTATCCGGCACCTGTCGACTGGATCCGTCGAGGCGAACCGGACATGCAGATCGAAGTCATCGATTTCGGCGAGTCCAGGGCAAATCCCGCGAAACAGCGGGTCGCCTTGCGCTACGGCACGGTCGTCGAAACAGACTCCTTGAACGGGCTTGCCGGCTCACCGCCCGACGCTTTGCGACTCCTTGCCACCATTTCGGTGCAGTTCGCCCATTTCCTTTGCGACCTTGGCGGGCACGCGAAGATCGGCCTCGTCCTGCCACGCCAGCCCGAGGCGCGGCTCGGCGACCATGGCCTCCTCGCTCCGCCGGACCTCTTGCACCTCGTCGTGGAGCGCGACCTGCCGGTCGCCGACGCTGCGGCGCGTGTTGCGGCCCATCTGGAAGCCCAGCAAACAGAAGCTTCCGGTGGAATGCGAACCGCACCGGAGACAAGTCTTCCTCAGGCCCACGTTGCCTGGCTCACGGATCCCCGCCGTTTCTTCGCACCGCGCTCCGTCACCGTCGAACGCCTTCCCATGCCGACGCTCGAAACGCGCCCCGACCTCGCACTGGCCGTGGGCCTCGACGCCGAAGGCAGGACCATTCTCGAGCTCGTGACGGGACAGGCCGTCTCCCCTTACGCCGGCGCCTTTCTGCTGGAACGTTTCACCGACTTCGTCAGGGGCAAGGCTGTGACCGGCGCCGAAGGGGCCATTTTCCCATTCTCGCTCGTGCGCGGGCCGAAACAGGCCGACGCGACCGCCGCTGCATCCCCGGGTCGGAACCCGGCGGACGGCGAGGCGGTCACTGCCCTCATCCTTTCCGAATTCCGAGAGGCCCTGGCTTCGCCGGAGATGGGCCCCGACGACGACTTCTTCGACCATGGCGGCCATTCGCTGATCGCAACCCGCATCATCGGTCGCCTCCTGGGCGACCACGGTATCGAGGTGCATTTCAACGACCTGTTCAGCTATCCGACCGCTGCCTCGCTCGCGCGGCATGCGAAACTCACGGACGCGACCGCCTCTGCCTCTTCGTTGGCCGACGCCGCGAATTCCTCCTCAATCGCGCCGCTTTCGCTTGCGCAGATGTCGCTGTGGAAGGCATATGCGGCCTTCGGCTTCAACGAGATCTTCAACATTCCCTTCGCACTCGAATTCCTCGACCCTGTGGACGAGCACGTGTTCGAATGTGCCTTTACCGACATTCTCGAGCGGCATCCTGGGCTTCGCACGCTGTTCGTCATGGAAGGAGAAGACGTCCGCCAACAGGTTGTGCCGATGTACGAGCTGCCGCGGTACAAATGGTTCTGGTCGAGCAAGGAGAGCGAAGACGTCGACCGACATCAGGAAGCCGGCCACCGTTTCGATCTCGCCCGGGAACTGCCGATAAGGCTCCGCTTCATGGTTGACCCCGCGACCAAGCGCCAGATCCTTTCCTTCCTGTTCCACCACATCGTGCTCGACGAATGGTCGGTCAACCTCATGATGGACGAACTGGCCGAGGCTTATCGCGCCCGCGCCGCCGGCACGGAGCCGGCTTGGGCCACGAGCCCGCGCGCCTTCCAGGACTTCGCACGGCTGCAGAATGCGAGCGGCGTCGATGCCGCCCACCTCGCCTACTGGACGGACATGCTGCGGGATGCGCCGCACGGCCTGCCCCTTTTCGAGGGCCAGACGGCGGCCGGTGACCGGGACGGCGAAGCATCGCCCGCCGGCGGCTGGGTCGAATTCAAGCTCGAAAGCGAAATCTGCGAGGGCCTTTATACGCTCGCCAGGGAGAACAGCGCCTCGCTCTTCAACGTGGCCTATGCGGCGATTGCCGCTTCACTTGCCACGCTCGGCCGGCTGGACGAGCTCGTTGTCGGCACCTCCGCCTCGGGCCGTACCGATCCCGACTTCTTCGACACCATCGGCTATTTCACCACGGTGGTGGCGCATCGCGTGCGGTTCACGGACGGAATGAAGGTCGGCGCACTGATCACCACGGTGAAGAACACGATCAATGAATCCATGCCGCATACGGACATCCCGATCGACCTCGTCGAGGAAGCGCTCGGCATGACGCCCGGCAGGGACCATCTGTTCGAGGTATTCATCCAGATCCACGCCAAGAACAAGCTGAACGGTGCGCTGCCGACACCCGACGGCGGACGCCTCGAATTCCGTCAGATCGACCCGGACAAGCAGGAATCGCTGCTCGGACTGCAGTTCGAGGTGATGGAGGAAACCATCGGCGAGGAACGCGCAATCCGCGTGCTGATGAGCTATCGCGCCGACCACTATCGACCGGAGCAGGTGGAACTGATCCGCAGCACGACACGCAACGTCTTCGCCCTTTTCTCCCGCCCCAGTGCCTCGGACGTGGTGCTTGCCGAGCTGGAACCGGTGGCACCAGAGGCGGAATGAATTAAGTCGGGGCGGACAGAGAACCGCCCTCGTCCTTCGACAGGCTCAGGATGAGGGCGGGTTGCACAGGTGCGGACCTTCCCTCAGGAGCAATCGACAGAGATGAAATTGCTCCAAAGGTCGGCAACCGGGCGGTCCATCGCCTCCGGCGACAGGCAGTGCTCGAGGAAGGCCGGCAGGTCGCGGGTGTGCCGCTCGAACGCGTCCCGGCCCGTCATCGCCGGGTCGGCGTCGATGTAAAGCGTCAGGCGGCTGCCGTCGTCTTCTCCCCGAAAAGTCAGGTTGAAGCCGTCGCCCGGTCCGCTCGCCAGGATGTGGCGGGTCACGCGGCATCCCCCGAAATCGGGGGAGCTGAAGGGCAGCACGTTGATGAGCGGCGAGAAGAAGAAGCGGCTGTTCTTCGGGACGCCGCGATCCGCGGCGATCTGCTCGATGCGATAGCGGCCGTGCAGCCGCTGTTTCCGGAGCACGCCGACGCTCCGGGCAAGAAAGGCACGCAATGTCTCCTGCGGATCCAGTGACAGATGGAAGGGCAGGATGTTGACCAGCATGGCCGGAAGATGCGCGCCGACGCTTCCCCAACGGCTCATGAAGGGCAGCCACAGTGTCAGGACGTCGCGGTCACCGGCGCTTTGCCGGGGCATGGTGGCATAGAGATAAGCCCCCGACAGAAGGACGAGCAGGTCGGGCCAGCCGATCTTGGCCGAAGACGCTGTCGCCCGAAGGTTCCGGCAGATGGCGTCGGGAAGTGCGGCGCCATGGTGAAGCCCCGGTTCGCCGTAGTCCTCGCCGCCCCTGTCGAGAACAGGCAGATCGACCGGCAGGTCGAGATACTCGGACCAGAAGGCACGGTCCGCCTCCCAGCGGCGACTGCCGCGATAGGCGTCTTCCTCGGCAAGGAAGCTTGCGAAGGAATGGAAGGGATGGCCGGCCTCGGCACGGCCGCGGAAATGACGGTAGAGCTGGCCGCAACGCTGCTCGATGAGAGCGAGCCCGTAGCCGTCGACGACGATATGGTGGGCGCGGAGATACCAGAGATAGCGCTTCTCGCCGAGGCGGAAGAGCAACTGTGCGGACAGTTTGTCGGTGGTAAGATTGAGCTTTGCACGCACGTCGGCATCCATCAACCTCTCGGCCTCCGCGAACGGATCGGGAAAGGCGCACAGATCGATATGCTCCACGATGGGTGCCCGGCGCGGATCAGAGCGTTGCTGCGGGCCCTGCCCGCCGGTACCCCGCCGGAAACGCACCGACAGCACCTCCGCTTCACGCACCGTCTGCGCGATCGCCCGCACCAGTGCGTCTTCATCGACATCACCCTCGATATCCAGATAGTGCGCGACGGTGGAGAGAGGCAGGTCCGGGTGAGAGGAGAACTCCTCCCAGAAGTCGAGCTGACCCAAGGTCAGCGGCATCCATCCACCGGCAATCTCGATCTCTGACATGAAGAAATTCCTCGCAACCTTGGTGAATCGGAGGACCCGCTGCTGGTTGATGTTCGCGGCGGTCGGGTCGGGATCATCGTCGGCCCTGGCTGGCAAACAGCTGCTCGACCTGGCGGGCATTGCGGCAGCGCACCAGTTGCTGCGGTGCAAGCTCGACGCCGAATTCCTCGCGGATCCGCATGGAGATCGGCTTCAGGTGCGACGGCAGAAGGCCGATCGCCATGAAGTCGGTCGTATCGTCCACTTCCGCAGCCCTCGCCTTGCCGAGCACGCTCAGATAGATCTCGAGCACGCGGCGCCCTCTTTGCTGCCCCGGAGCGGGCGCGGCGATTTCGATTGCCGGAGCGGCGCCATCGGCCGCCGACGTCAGAAGTTCGCGGGCGCGGCGGCGGTCGGGCTTGCCGTTCGCGGAGAGCGGCAATTCCTCGACCTCTAAAAAGCGGGTCGGGACATGCGACTCGGGCAGACGCAGCCGGGCGAAGCCGCGCAGGTCAGAGGCCTGAAGGGCGGATTGGGGCTCCGGCACGTAGAGTGCGCCGACCGCGGCTTCGCCGCGATGCTCGACGCCGTAGTCGACCACCAGCACGCCGCGAATGGCGGTGTGCCTTGCAAGCTCGTTCTCGATGTCGGGCAATGACACCCTGACACCGCGGACCTTGACGTAACCATTGACGCGGCTTGCGAAGAGGATGTTGCCGTCCTGGCGGTAGCGCCCGCGGTCGCCGGTGCGGAAGGCGCGAACCGGCACGCCTCTCTCGTCCATGACGGTCACGAAGTCGTTCTGGGTCAGGACGCCGTCTTCCAGATAGCCGAGGGCGACGTTGACGCCGGCCGTATGGATGCGGCCGACGACCCCGGCCGGGCAATGTTCGCCCAGATCGTTCAGCACGAAATAGCGGTTGGCGGGAAGCGGGCGGCCATAGGGAACGCGGTCGACGTCTTCCGGGCCGATTTCGTGCCAGATGCTCCAGATGGTCGTCTCCGTCGGCCCGCCGAGGGAGAACAAGCGCATCTCCGGCACCAGCCGGCGCAATTCGGCGATGACGACCGGCTTGATGTAGTCGCCGCCCTGCGCAACGAGCCGCAGCGATTTCAGTTCGTCGCCGCGCCGGCAGGAGAGCAGCATTTCGAGAATGGCGGGAACGGAACACCAGATGGTGACGCCGTGCTCGGCGACGAGCCGGTTCCAGCCGATGGCATCCTTTTCCTCCTCACGCGTGGGCAGCACGAGCGTCGCGCCGGCGGTGAGGCAGCCGAACACGTCGAACACGGACATATCGTGATGGAGCGGCGTTACCGAGATGAAGACGTCGCGTCCGGTGATCGCCCAGTCCTCCAGGGTGCGGCCGATCACGTTGGACGTCGCCTTGTTGGAAAGAACCACGCATTTCGGCTTGCCGGTGGTGCCCGAGGTATAGAGATAATAGGCGGGCTCCTCGCTCGAAGAGAGTTCCTCGAGCGGGGACGTGAGCGCCCACGGGTTGGCCGGCGCTTCGCCCGCCAGAAGCGCCTCGGGCGTCGCGGATTCGAAATGGTCGACCGTGCCCGGCGAGATCACGAGATCGGGGCGGCAATTGTCGAGCAGGTAGCGCAACCGGTCGACCGGGGAAGCCGCATCGATCGACACCCAGATCACCCCGATCAAGGCACAGGCGAGCGTGACGGTCGTGTGCTCGGGGCTGCGCGGCAGGCAGATCGCGACGACACTGCCCTTACCGATGCCGCGCGCGGAAAGCGAAGCCATGACCCTGCCGACACGATCGCCGAGGTCGGCATAGGAAAGGCGTCCGGCGCCGCAGATCAGCGCGTCCTTGTCCGGTTGAGCGTCGAAGAGGTTGTCGGCGATGCGTTTCAGGAACCCGCTGCAGGAGAAGTCCCCTTCCGCGCCGTTCAGCCGATAGTGCCCGTGGTCGAGGACATCCCGCGCGGAGAATTCGAGCCCACCTGCCGCGCAAATCGCTTCCACTGCCCGGTCGATGGCCGCGAGAATATCGGACACAATCGTGGAATCGATCGCCTCGCGGGCATGATCAATATCGAGGATGAGATTGCCCCCGCCGTCGGCCGAAAAGCGGATATCCATCGCCACCTGCGGGGTCTGGGTCAGCCCGGCGTGCAGTTGAACCGAACTCTCCCGGCCGAGCGCCGGCCAGGACAGGCCATTGGTGATGACTACCGGCAGCACCGGCCCACCGGAATGGGTGTTCATCAGGAGCCTGTTAATGTCGATGCCCGAAAAGGACAGGTGTTCGAGCCCCTCCAGTATGTCGCTCTGCAGCGCGCGGGCACGCTCGGCTAAGCTGCCCTGACGGATGTCCCAGTTCACCGCGACGAAGGTCGAACGGTTGGCGAGAGGACCGGCGTCCTGTGGCGCGACCGGAACGCCGACGCAAAGCGCGCCTTCCTCGAGCCAGCGCGACAGCGTCTCGAGGAGGACCGCGGTCAGGGCCGTGTTCTTGAAAAGACGCTCCCTGGCGCCGATACGGGAGATCTTCGCAAACCTCTCACGCCCGACGATCAGACTTTGCCGCGCGTAGCGGGAGACCCTGATCGTCTCGAGCGGCTTTCTCCAGGGCAATTGCGGCGGCCCTTCGAAGGACCGCAGCTTCTCCGTCCAATAGGCCGCATCCTCGCTGCGTTTCGCGGCCGGTCCCGGCGCGGGCGAAGGTGCGCCGGCGGTTTCGGTCGGCAGCGTTTCTTCGCCGAACAGTTCGAGGATCAGCGAGGCGATCGACCGGCCGTCCAGGATCAGCGCGTCGAAAAGAAGAAATACGACACCGGTCTCTGCGCCCGGATCGTCCGCATTGGGCTCCGGCGACCGGAAGGCGGTCACCTGCCAGGGCGGACGGTCGAGATCGAGCAATTGGTGCGCATAGTCCTCGCGAAGATCGTCTATCCGTCGGAGCGCTTCGGCGCGTGGCAATTCGCTCAGGTCAATCTCTTCGAAATTCACCACTGGTTCCGGCGATACACGCTGGAGCAGCCGCTGGTTGTCGATGCGCGTGCGCAGGCTTTCATGGCGACAGACGAGGTCGAGAAGACGCGCCGGCAACGCGGCAAAGTCGATGCGTCCGCGATATTCGCGGAACTCCTGCATGGCGACCCCGCCGAGCGGCAGATGCTCGCCGCGGCCCAGCAGATAGGCGCGCTGGAGGGGCGTCAACGCTGTTTCCATGCCATCTTCTCCGGTCTGCGGCGGCTCGACGGATTCTGGTGCCCGGTCGGGTTGCGCTGAGCGGGCAAGGATTTCCTGCAGCGGTGTGTCGAGAAAATCCGGGTTTGCGGCGACCCGCCGGGCGAGAGAGACGTAACTGTCGAACATTTCGCGGACCCAGTCCTCGGGAAGTGCGTCGAGCCGGATGTCCCAGTTGATCAGCATGCCGCCATCGGCGGAGGCCACCTGCGCGTCGAGGGCGACCTGGGGGCCCTGCGAGATCACCCAGTTCATCGTACCGAAGGTCCGGGTGACCCGCTCTGACAGGAGCTCACCGCCGGCGACGTCCAGGCCCGCGGTGAAGACGACCGGGGACAGTTCCATCGCCCCGTGTTGGCGCGAGAGATCGCGCATGACGCTGACGCCCGGATAGGCCGAGTGGGACAGCAGATCGGTCATCTGGGCGCCGAGCCCCTCGCAGAGCGCGGCCGGCGTTGCCGGCGAAGCGAGATCCACCCCGAGGATGAGGACGTTGGAAAATTCACCGACGATCCGGTCCACCTGTTCGATCAACGGTGGACGCCAGAACATCGGCACGTTGAGGCGGAAACGCTCCGATTTCGTGGCGCGGCCAAGGGCGGCGGCGAACAGGCCGAGCATCAGGGTGGAACTGGTCAGACGGCGCCGGCGGGCGGTTTGGAAGAGCGAATCCCGTTCCTCGGGCGAAAGCCGCGCCGCCAGGCGGTCGCTGCGGGGTGCCGCCGCGCCCTCGCCTTCCAGCAGCGGCAGAGCCGGTGCCGGCGGTATTTCGGCGAGGCGGACGCGCCACCAGCGCCGATCGCGCTCGCACCGTCGCTTGAGGTCGGCGTCGGCATTCATACGGTCGAGCCAGTCGAAGAAGCCTGGTGCGGCCGCTTCGTCAGGCGTTTCCGGGTCGTCGTAGAAACGGGCGAGATCCTCCATCACGATCCGGAAGCTGGCCGGGTCGACGGCGATCATGTCGGTATCCACGTGAAGCCGGCTGGCACCGCCGGGCAGGAGGCTCAGTCCGAAAGCCGCCGCCTGACCGGAGGCGAGATCGGGCTGCCGGTGGCTCCATGTTCGGCGCTTCGCCTCGAGCTGCTCTTCGAGCGCCGCCGGCGGCAAATGGCTGAGGTCGTCGACCGAGACGCGGAGCGACTTGCTTCGATTGTCGATGTCCTGAAGGCCGGCAGTATCGACGCGCAACCTGAGCATCGGATGGACCAGACACAGGCGGTCAACCGCGCGCTGCAGCCGCCCGGGATCGACATTCCCGCCATCGAACTCCGCATAGAGATGCGCGGCGACGCCACCGAGGGCGGATCGAGACCGGTGGCCCACCCAGTAGGCGGCCTGCATTGGCGTCAACTCTCTCATCGAAACTCTGTGATTGACAAAACATGATTACGATACTCAAGTATTAGCCACCGTCAACCATCGGAGGAGATGTTCCATGCAAACAGGAACTCTCAGGATCGATCACGCAGACGCAGCGGAGCTGCCTTGCAGCGAAGGAAATCTGCTCTTCACCTCGGGGGATCGCGAACTCAGCGCCAGTGGTATCCGTGAACGAATCACCGCTCCCGCGCTCGGCGGCCACAACAGCGAGAGTGGCTTCCAGGAGACCCTTGCGAGTGCCTTCGCCCGGGCCCGACGGGCCGGTCAGGACAACCCCATCGTCATCGGCGCCATCCCCTTCGATCTCGGCGAAGCCACCTGCCTTTACGTGCCGGAGCATTACGCGTGGTGTGAGCGCACGACCGCCCGCGCAGCGGTGGACGCAGAGATGCCGGGCCTGGTTGCCCAGCGCAGCCTGCCCGACGAATACGGTTTCAAGCATGCCGTCGAGCACGCGATCGTCAATTTCCGTCACAGCGACGTGCGCAAGGCGGTGCTTTCGGTGGTGCGGGAGCTGACGTTCTCCGGCAGTGTGGACGTTGAACGGCTGCTCGCCAGCCTGCGCGCCCAGAACCGCGAGGGGCACCAGTTCCGCGTGCCGTTGCCCGATGGCGGGGAACTCGTCGGCGTCAGCCCCGAACTCTTGATGCGCAAGGAAGGCGACCGGATCGTCTCCAACCCTCTTGCGGGATCGGCCAAGCGCATGTCCGATCCCGAGGCCGATCAGGCCAATGCCGAACGTCTCGTGCAATCGGAAAAGGACCAGTACGAGCACAGCCTCGTGGTCCAGGATATTCGCAGGCTCCTGGAGCCGCATTGTGCAGAGCTCCACGTGCCGGAGCGGCCGTCGCTCATCAACACGGCCGCGCTCTGGCATCTCTCCACGAGACTGGAGGGCCGCGTGAGCGATCCGTCGGCGTCGGCGCTGCAGCTTGCCTGCCTGCTCCATCCGACACCGGCCGTATGCGGCTTTCCGACAGAGCGGGCCCGGCGCCTGATCCACTTCGTCGAACCCTTCGAGCGCGGCCTTTTTACCGGCATGGTCGGCTGGTGCGATGCGGAGGGCAACGGCGAATGGGTGGTGACGATCCGCTGCGGCATCGTCAAGAGCGACACCGTGCGCCTCTTCGCCGGCGCCGGCATCGTCGAGGCTTCTGAACCCGACTCCGAATGGGCCGAGGTGCAGACCAAGCTCGGCACCATGCTTAGCGCCTGCGGCCTCGCCGCCTGACACCGAACAAACCCTGCCGACCAATTGGTGAGAGACATGACGATCGAGTTCCAACGCTGGCCGGAGGAACTGGCCAACCGGTACCGCGAAAAAGGCTACTGGATCAACGAGCCGCTGACCCGGATACCTGCCGAGCAGCGGCGGCTGCGCCCCGAGGCGACCGCCGTGATCTGCAGCGAGCGTCACTTCACCTACGCCGAGATTGATATTCTCTCCTCCAATCTCGCGGCACGCCTGGCTGCACGGGGGCTCGGCAAAGGTGATACCGCGCTCGTGCAGCTGCCGAACGTCGCCGAGTTCTACATCGTGTTCTTCGCGCTGCTGAAGATCGGCGTGGCACCGGTGAATGCGCTCTTCAGCCATCGCAAGCTGGAACTGACCGGCTATGCGGGACAGATCGCACCGCGGGTCCTGATCGCCTCGCGCCGGCACGAGCTTTTCGTCGACGACGGCTTTATCACCGAGCTGCGCAAGGTCTCGCCGGGCCTTTCCCTCGCGCTCCTGCACGATGAGGCGTCGCCTGACAACGGCCTCGACCACTGGATGCGGACGGCGCCGGAGGAAAGTCCAGACTTTTCGCCCACAGCACCCGACGAAGTGGCCTTCTTTCAGCTCTCCGGCGGCAGCACCGGCACGCCGAAGCTCATTCCGCGCACGCACAACGACTACGACTACAGTGTGCGGGCAAGCGCGGAGATCTGCGGCCTCACCCCCAGGACGCGGTTTCTCTGCGCTCTGCCGGCAGGGCACAATTTTCCGCTCAGCTCCCCCGGCGCCCTCGGGATCTTTCACGCCGGCGGCTGCGTCGTCATGGCGCCGAATCCGGAACCGCTGGCCTGCTTCGCCCTGATCGAACGCCATGCGGTCGACATGGCCGCCCTGGTGCCGCCCGCCGTGGCGCTGTGGCTGCAGGCCGCACCGGATCACCGGGATGCTCTCCGCTCGCTGAAGCTCGTCCAGGTCGGCGGCGCGAGCTTCGCCGACTCGCTGGCGAAACAAGTGCCCGAGGCGCTCGGATGCCGGCTGCAGCAGGTCTTCGGCATGGCGGAGGGGCTCGTCAACTACACGCGCCTCGACGACGCGGACGAGCTCGTCTTCGCCACGCAGGGGCGCCCGATCAGCCCGGACGACGAGGTGAAAATCGTCGGTGAGGACGGTCGTGAAGTCGCCGACGGGGAGCCGGGCATGCTGGTAACCCGGGGACCCTACACGTTCCGCGGCTACTACCGCAGCCCCGAGCACAATGCCCGCGTCTTCGACGCCGAGGGCTTCTACTATTCCGGCGATGTCGTGCAGCGCACGCCGGAGGGCTATCTGAGGGTCGTCGGGCGCGTGAAGGACCAGATCAATCGCGGCGGCGAGAAGGTCGCGTCCGAGGAGGTGGAGAACCTGATCCTGCTCCACCCCGACGTCACGCATGCGGCACTGGTCGCCATGCAGGACACGCTGCTCGGCGAAAAGAGCTGCGCCTTCATCGTCTCGCACAATCCGGACCTAAAGGCACCGGCGCTCAGGCGGCACCTGCTCGCCCTCGGCGTCGCGGAATACAAGCTGCCGGACCGCGTCCGCCTCATCGACAAGATGCCGCTGACCGCCGTCGGCAAGATCGACAAGAAGACGTTGCGCGACCAGCTCGCGCGACCCGCCGCAACCGCTCTGACCTGATCGAGGTATCCCATGGCCATTCCGACGATCGCCGATTATCCGATGCCGCAGCCGGAGAGCTTTCCGGCAAACAAGACGAAATGGCAGCCCTCGGCCGAGCGGGCCGTGCTGCTCATCCACGACATGCAGCGCTATTTCCTACGGTACTACGACGCCGGCGGGAAGCTGCTGCCGCGGCTGATCGAAAATCTCGCCGGCCTGCGGGCCTGGGCTCGTGAAAACGCGGTTCCGGTCATCTACACGGCCCAGCCGCACGATCAGCCGGCCGCCGATCGCGCGCTGCTCAACGACATGTGGGGACCGGGGCTCACCGTCGCCGATCCGACCTTGCAGGAGGTGGTGGCCGAACTCGCCCCCGCCGCCGAGGACACGGTGCTGACCAAATGGCGCTACAGCGCGTTCCAGCGTTCCGATCTCCTCGATCGGATGAGGGCCTGGGGGCGCGATCAGGTCGTGATCGGCGGGGTCTACGCCCATATCGGCTGCATGGTGACGGCGGTTGACGCCTTCATGAACGACGTCCAGCCCTTCCTCGTCGGGGACGCGGTCGCCGACTTCTCGGAAGCCGAGCACCGCATGGCCCTGCAATATGTGGCGACACGCTGCGGCGCGGTTATCGACACGGCAAGCCTGGCGAACGGGCCGCGGCAGGAGACCACCCGTAACTGGTTGCAGGCGCGGGTACTGCAGCTCATCGAGGACGAAGACGAGACGGAAGTCGATCCGGACGAGAATCTGATCTTCTACGGCCTCGATTCGCTTCAGGTGATGAAACTTGCCGGCGAACTGAAGGAGCGCGGCATCAGCGTCGGCTTCGACGAACTGGCGCGCGTGCCGACCCTTAACGGCTGGTGGACGCTGATCGAGGAAAAGCGCCTTGCCGCCTGAAGGTATGGAAATGGCAGGCCGACAATTTGCCGGCAAACGCGTTCTGGTGACCGGGGCGGCGGGCGGCATCGGCCGCCGGATCGCCGAGCGTTTCGTCGAGAAAGGCGCGGACGTGACGGGCCTCGACCGCGAAACGGATACAGGCGAAACGCCGTTCAGGCTGCTTGCCGTCGACATCGGCGATCCCGCTCAGGTCGAGACCGTCAGCGAGCGCCTGAAGGCGGAGGAAAACCGCCTCGACATCATGGTCAACGCGGCGGGCATCCTCCGGCTCGGCAATGCCGAAATGCTCACGCCGGAGGATTGGCAGACCTGCATGAACGTCAACGCCGGCGGCCCCTTCCACCTGCTGCGCCAGTGGATCCCGATCTTCAAGGCCCAGCGCAGCGGCGCCATCGTCAACGTGGCGTCCAATGCCGCCCACGCGCCGCGCGTCGGCATGACGGCCTACTGCGCGTCGAAGGCCGCGCTGGTCAGCTTGAGCCACTGCGTCGGGCTGGAATTGGCGTCCTTCGGCGTGCGCTGCAATGTCGTGTCGCCGGGATCGACCGACACGCCGATGCTCGGCGGCATGCTCAAGTCTCCAGCCGACCGCGAGCGGTTGCTTGCCGGCCTGCCGGAGCAATTCAAGCTGGGTATCCCGCTCGGCAAGATCGCCACGCCGGACGACATCGCCGAGATGGTGCTCTTCCTCGCGTCCGACCGGGCAGGCCACGTGACGCTGCAGGACATGGTGGTCGACGGCGGGGCGACGCTTGGTGCCTGATTTTTCGACCGGTTGCGGCGCCATGATCGCAGAGACCGGCGCGCGGAACGCCTCCTTCCCACCAGGCCGGCTCCAAGAGTTCTGGCCATGGCTGGACGAGCCGGCGGACTGCCGCTGCGTGGCGATGCGCTTTTCATGGAACACTGGCAACACGGGACCGCTCGAGGCCTCGGACTTCGACGTCCCGCCGCGTATCGCACGCGCCGCTCCGCGCCGCCTGGCGGAATTCGTCGCCGGGCGCCGCTGCGCCGGCGAGGCGTTGCGTCTGTTGACCGGCAGGACTTTATTTCCCGGTCAAGCGGAAGACCGGGCACCGGTCTGGTCCGAAGACATCGTCGGTTCCATTTCGCACAGCCGGGACCGTGCGATTGCCGTTGCCGGACGGTCCGAGCGCTATCGCGGACTCGGCGTCGATCTCGAAACGATGCTGACGGAGACCGAGGCGCGCGAGATCGCGCCACAGGTCCTGACCGAACGGGAGCGTGCGCGTCTCGGCAGGCGCATCGACGCCTTCACGGTCGGCCTTGCCTTTTCTGCCAAGGAGAGCCTGTTCAAGGCGCTTTATCCGATCGTCCGCCGGTTCTGCGGCTTCGATGCATCGGAACTCGCGGGATGGGACTCCGAGGGGACGGCCCTTCTGCGTCTCACCGGAGACCTGTCCCCGGAATGGTGCCGCGGACAGGAGTTCGCCGTCCATCTTGGTTGTCTCGACGGTTTTCTCATCACACGTGTGTCGATCGAGCGGGGGCAAGCCCGGCCGCTTGCAGAAGGCGCAGCACCGACGGCGCAGCGGAGGGACCATATCGTGCCTGTTTGATTTAAACATGATTTTTATAGTCAAGTTTTTCTTGTCAGTATCAATGTTTACCCGCATAGTGACCGTGGCAGTTTCGGCCTCTGCGTTCTCTGGAACCGGGGAACCACGGCTCGCTGACACTGCCCGATTTTTCTTGGCCCCAGTCGAAAGGAACGAGCACCATGCCACCTGACGCTCCGGCCCCGTCGATGCCGCAGTCGAGCCCCCCTATCAAGCTCCTCAAGCAGATTGCCGCTTATCGCACGTCCCAGTGTATCCGCGCGGTGGTGGAACTCGGTATCCCCCGGCTTCTGGAGCAAGGTCCGCGTCCGGCGAACGAACTGGCGCGCGTGGCCAACGCCCATCCGGAGTTGCTGTCGCGCGTCCTCGACCATCTCGTCAACGAGGAGGTGTTCGGCCGCGACGAGGACGGCCGCTACTTCAACCTGCCGGCATCGCGTTTTCTCGTTCCGGGGCACACGCATTCGCTGCACCCCTGGGTAACGTTCGAGCTTGATCCCCTCTACTGGCGCGCCTGGGAGCGGCTCGCCGAACAGTTGCGGACGAACAAACCGGCCTTTGAACTGGCCCACGGGCGCTCATTCTTCGCGTGGCTTGCCGAAGACGATGCCGCGCGCAAACGCTTCGACGACGAAATGCGCGCCATCTCGAAGGCCATGGGTGGCGTCGTCGTGGGCCATCTGCGCTTCCGGGAAGGAACGACCATCGTCGATGTCGGCGGCGGCGACGGATCGCTCCTGGCGCAAGTTCTGGTTCGCAATCCCGGCACGAAGGGTCTGCTGTTCGAATTGCCCCGCGCGGACGACACGCTCGATCCGCTGTTCAAGGAACTGATGGCCGACGATCGTGCGTCGTTGGAACACGGCTCGTTCTTCGAAAAGACACCTTCGAACGGTGACGCATATATTTTCAGCAGAGTGTTTCACGATTTCGACGACGAAGTCGTCCAACAGATCCTGGCGAACACGCGCGCGGTGATGAAGGGGCACGAGCGCCTCTTCGTCGTGGACATCATGCGCGATCCTTTCAAGCCGAAGCCGGGGGAGTCCGCCCAGGACATCCTCATGCTGGTGCTGCTTGGTGGACGCGAGCGGACACCGGAGGAGTTTTCCGAGCTGTTCGCCTCAAGTGGATTCGCCACCGTTTCGGTCACGCCCACGGAATCTCCGCTCAGCATCCTGGAGTTTTGCCGTTCCGCTGAAGATCCGAAGCAAAAATTCTGTGCTTAGGGCGTGCGTATCGTTCTTCCGGCATTGTGAAAGAGCTGCCCTTACAAAGGTGGCGCCGACGGGTGGTTTGGGTTAGGAAACCGGCAGTGCGCCGAGGAGAAAGACGTCCGGAACAGATGATCGAAACGCCGTATTACCTGATCGACAAAGCAAAGCTTCTCCAAAACATGGAGAAGATCGCCCAGGTGCGCGAGAGATCGGGGGCTAAAGCGCTTCTGGCGTTGAAATGCTTCGCAACCTGGTCGGTCTTCGACCTGATGCGCGACTACATGGACGGCACCACCTCGTCGTCGCTCAACGAGGTGCGTCTCGGCCACGAACGGTTCGGGAAGGAGACGCATGCCTACAGCGTCGCCTACGCCGATCACGAGATCGACGAGGTCGTCGGCCACGCGGACAAGATCATCTTCAACTCGATCGGGCAGCTCGACCGCTTCGCCGACAGGGCTTCCGGGATCGTCCGCGGATTGCGCCTGAACCCGCAGGTCAGCTCCTCGAGCTTCGACCTCGCCGATCCGGCACGCCCTTTCTCCCGCCTCGGCGAGTGGGACGCGGAGAAGATCGAAAAGGCGATGGACCGCATCAGCGGCTTCATGATCCACAACCACTGCGAGAACGAGGATTTCGAGCTGTTCGACCGCATCCTCGGGCAGATCGAGGAGAATTTCGGCGCCCTTCTTTCAAGGGTCGAATGGGTCAGCCTCGGCGGCGGCATCCACTTCACAGGCGAGAACTATCCCCTCGAGACCTTCTGCGACCGGCTGAAGGCTTTCGCCGACAAATACGGCGTGCAGGTCTATCTGGAGCCCGGTGAAGCCTCCATCACGCAGTCCACCACGCTCGAAACCACCGTCCTCGATACCCTCTACAATGGTAAGCACCTGGCCATCGTCGACAGCTCGATCGAAGCCCATATGCTCGATCTCCTGATCTACCGGGAAAGCGCCAAGGTGACGCCGAACAAGGGGCCGCACCGCTACCTGGTCTGCGGCAAGTCCTGCCTTGCGGGCGATATTTTCGGCGAGTTCGATTTCGAGCGGGAATTGAAGGTGGGCGACCGTGTTTCCTTCCAGGATGCGGCGGGCTACACCATGGTCAAGAAGAACTGGTTCAACGGCGTGAAAATGCCGGCGATCGCCGTCAGGGAACTGGACGGCAGCATTCGGACGGTCCGCGAGTTCACCTACGCGGATTATGAACAAAGCCTCTCCTGATAAGACGTGGCACTGGACGGAAGGAGATATCCCGAGACATGAAGAAGAATGTGCTCATCATCGGCGCTGGCGGCGTTGCCCAGGTGGTCGCGCACAAATGCGCGCAGAACAACGACGTTCTCGGCGACATCCATATCGCCTCGCGCACCAAGGCCAAATGCGATGCGATCGTCGCGAGCGTGCACGAGAAGGAGGCGATGAAGCAGCCGGGCGTCCTCGAGGCCCATGCCCTCGACGCGCTGGACATCGAGGCGACCAAGGAGCTGATCCGCAAGACCGGTTCGCAGATCGTCATCAATGTTGGCTCGGCCTTCATCAACATGTCCGTCCTGCGCGCCTGCATGGACACCGGTGCGGCCTATATCGACACTGCCATCCATGAGGAGCCGGACAAGGTCTGCGAGACGCCGCCCTGGTACGGGAACTACGAGTGGAAACGCGCTGCCGAATGTGAAGAAAAGGGCATCACTGCAATCCTCGGCGCCGGCTTCGACCCGGGAGTCGTCAACGCCTATGCCCGCCTCGCCAGGGACGAGTACCTGGACAAGGTGACCGATATCGACATCGTCGACGTCAACGCCGGCAGTCACGGCAAGTACTTCGCCACCAATTTCGATCCGGAGATCAACTTCCGCGAGTTCACCGGCACCGTTTACTCCTGGCAGAACGGCGAGTGGCAAGAGAACAAGATGTTCGAGATCGGCAGGGAGTTCGACCTGCCGGTGGTCGGCAAGCGCAAGGCCTATCTGTGCGGCCACGACGAGGTGCATTCGCTGGCAAGGAACATGGACGGCGCGGACGTGCGCTTCTGGATGGGCTTCGGCGACCACTACATCAACGTCTTCACGGTCTTGAAGAACATCGGCCTTCTGTCCGAGCACCCGGTCAAGACGGCGGAGGGACAGGAGGTCGTTCCGCTCAAGGTGGTCAAGGCCTGTCTGCCGGATCCGGCCTCGCTCGCGCCGGAATATGAAGGCAAGACCTGCATTGGCGACTTCGTCAAAGGCACCAGGGACGGCAAGGAACACGAGGTCTTCATCTACAACGTGGCCGACCACAGGGATGCTTACAACGAGGTGGGCAGCCAGGGCATCTCCTACACGGCCGGAGTGCCGCCGGTCGCCGCCGCCATGCTGATCGCCACCGGTGAGTGGGACGTGAAGAGGATGGCGAACGTCGAAGAACTGCCGCCGAAGCCGTTCCTTGGCCTGCTGAACAGGATCGGCCTGCCGACCCGCATCAAGGACGCGGAGGGCGACCGGGCGTTCACGCCCTGATCTGCTCGAGTTGAGCCATCATTTTGATTGCGGCGCTTGCGCGCCGCATCTCACTCCCGTGGAAAGCCGGCGGCTTGCCTGTCGATCCGGTCCGGCAACCACATCAGGTGCCGGACACGGCCGCCGGATCCATCCACATCGGCTCGAACACATGCCCGTCGGGATCCTCGAAGGTGCGGACATACATGAAGCCCATGTCCTGCCGCTCCTGGACATCGGCCCTGCCGCCGGCGGCCGCGGCCGCTTCGGCGATGGCGTCCACTTCCTCGCGGCTGTCGCGGGAGAGCGCGATCAGCATTCCACTCGTCGTCTTCGAATCGGCGATCGGCTTGGGCGTGAAGGTGGCGAAGTAGTCGTGGGTCAGCAATTGAAAGACGATCGTGTCCGACCAGACCATCGATGCTGACCGATGGTCGCTGAACTGTTCGTTCTTCGTGCAACCGATCGCCTCGTAGAAACGGGTTGCGGCGGCAAGATCCTTCACCGGCAGGTTCAGGAAGAGCATCTTGGGCATTGCGGGTCTCCTTCGGTTTGCGTCGACTTGCTGCACCTGTCCGGAAGGCAATCAGGCCAAACCCCGGCGAAGGGCGATAGCGGCAATGAAAAGCGCCATCGCCGCCGCCGAGGCAACGGTCCGCACATGGTTCCAGAAGGTCCAGTCTTTCAGATAACGCGACCAGACCTCAGCCGCGCCGGTGCGCGTCAACTCATTGTTGAGCGGTACATTGTAGATGACGGTGACCAGGAACATGCCGATCACGTAAACCAGTCCGCCGGCCAGCATGACAGCCGCACCCGGCTCGTCCCAGCGAAACAGGGCGAGGATCGCGAGAACGGCGCCGGCGAGCGTCGTCCCGAAGAAGAACGGCATGAAAAGCGAGCCGAGGATCGTCGCATTAATCGAATTCATGGCTGCAATGCCGTGCGCCTGGTCGATGCGGGCGAACGCCGTCATGATGAATGTGGAGAAGGCGAAGTAGAGCCCGGCGAGGAGGCCGCAGCCGATTGCCGAGAACCACAGTAGGATCGTGACGATTATCTGCATCGGCCTCTTGCCTCCGGGTACCTGTTGCCGCCGTTCGACGGCCGTCGTGATGTCTTCGCCCTACTCGAACATCCCTTTCGGGGTTTCACCATTCAGGAACGGCTCGATAAAGGCGTGCAGCAGCGCGGGCTGCCTAATGACCGCCGTGTGCGCGGTCGCCGGCATGACGGCCAGCCGCGATTCGGGAAGCGGTTCGCCCATGTCGCCCATGACACCGCCGCCGAGCAGCCGGAACATCGACACCGAGTGCTCCAGCGTCGCGATATCGGCGTCGCCGGTGATGATCAGCACGGGAGTCTTCAGCGCCTTCACGTCCTCCTCCCAGGCCATCGGCTCGTGCTCGAGCGCGATCAGCTTCTCGACCAGGGCGGGGAAGCCGTCGGGATCGGGCGCGAGTTCGCGATATTGATCGGCGAAGGGCATGTCGAGGAACATCTCCACCGTCATTTGCGGAATAAACGCCTTCAATGCCGGTTGCCAGCCCTCCGCATCGTAGGCGACAGATGCCGCGGCGAGCCTGTTCACCTTCTCCGGATGCCGGATGGCGAGTTGAAGGCCCGCAGCCGCTCCCATCGAATAGCCGAACACATCGGCTTTATCGATGCCTACCGCATCCATGAAAACCGCCACGTCGTCGGCGAGATTCTGGTAGGTGATGGGCCGGTCGATATCGGTGGTGCGGCCGTGGCCTTGCAGTTCGAGCGCATAGACCTCGTGGCTTTCGGCGAGAATCGGGATGATCTCACCCATTGAGGGAATGTTCATATAGGCGCCGTGCAGCACGATCAGCGGATCACCCCTTCCCGAAACCTCGTAGTACATCTGCATACCGTTCACCTCGACGCGGTTGCCCACCGGTTCGGATCGGGCGACGGTGAGGCCGGCAACCAGTACGGCGGCAACAACGAGGGCGGTGCGGAACATCGTATTTCTCCTCTTCCATTATGCGTCGCTGCCGACGCCGGTCGCGAGCAACGCCTTGAATGTCGTCATCAAAAGGACGAGCGAGTCCAGGATATCCCGACACGCATGCGCGAATTTTTCCGATGCCTTGGAATATCGCCTGAGTCCGAAAGCGCCTACAGCACAGCCTTCAGAGGGCCATGGGCTGCCCGCCACGGCAATATGGCGGCGGCCGCAGTCGGAAATCTCTGCCAAACGGCGGGGAGGAGACTGGCCCGCGCCGGTCGACGTCAGCCCAGCAGTGACCGTTTACAGGTGATGGCCGGCAAGTTGAGCGAAGACGGACCCCCGGGATCACGAGAAAGGCGCGGCCCTTCAGGGCCGCGCCTCTCGTACCGTACAGCGCCATGCACGGATGCATAAGGATATTGTCAGTTACTGAATCCGCGCATCACGCTTTGAACACCGATTGCGGTTCTCGGGCCGGCGAACTAGCGCTGCTCGCTGCCCATCTTGCGGCTGATCAGTTCGAGATTGCGGTCGGCATCCACCATGTAGACTTCCTCGTAAACCCTTCCGTTGTCGTGAAATTCGTGCCGGAATGTCGTGCCGACGGGGACCCGCTCGAGTTTGACGTGCGGCTGGCCATCATAAGTGATGCTGCCGGGGACGGGCTCGATAGCGAAGGCCGAGGTTGCAACAGCGGCGAATGCAAGGGCAGAGATAATCGTCTTCATCCCTTAATCTCCTGTGTGTTAACAATCGCACCTGGGCGCCCCTCTTTTACTTTCATAGAGACGCCTCAGTGACCTTCATCTATGTACCCCCATCCTGTCGGATAATAATGATTTTCACGAACTCTTTGTTCTTGAATTGATAACAAACGTTTTTCTATAATTTTATACTTGTGCGTAACCTTTGTTCTGAAAACGCTGCTTTGTTTGGATTTCCTTTCCGATACCGCCTGTCGCGGCAATCCAGCAGAGGCGGGCGAGCACGCGCTAAGCGGCCTGTCTGACGTAGGAGCGCTGGATCGTTTCAAGGAAGGCGTTCAGTGCGGCCGTAGCAAGCTTCCGCGACGGGTAGACGAGATTGATCGGCAGCTCCGGCTGTTCGTAGCTCGCAAGCAACCGGACAAGGCGGCCTTCACGCAGATCGTCGGCGACAAGAAACTCCGGCAGGCTGGACACGCCAAGCCCGTCGAGCGCCGCCGAGCGGATCATATCACCGTTGTTGGAGCTGAAGACCGGCGCGATCTTCTGGTGGATGACCCCGCTGCCGGCATGAAAGGTCCAGGTCTCCGCGCCGGATACGTTGGTGTAGTAGAGGCTGCGATGACGCGCCAGGTCGCGGGGATGCTCCGGCACATCGTGAGCGGCGAGATAATCCGGAGACGCCACCACCTGCAGGCGCGAACCATGCAGGCGCCTGGCGATGAGGCTGGAATTGTCGAGTTCACCAATGCTGATCGCGGCATCAAAGCCCTGCCCGATCAGGTCATGGTGACGATCGTCGAGCACCAATTCGAGGCGCACGTCGGGGTACTCCTTCATGAAGCGAAGAACGAGCGGCCGGAGAGTGCACAGGGTGTAGGTGATCGGCGTGCCGATCTTCAGTTGGCCGCCGACCTTGCCCGACTGGTCGCGTACGGAATCGTTGGCCGCCTCCAGCTCGGCGAGGATGGTCCTGACCTTCTCGAAATATTGGCGACCAAGCGCCGTCGGCCTGACCGAACGGGTCGAGCGTGTGAGCAGACGGACGCCCAGTTCCGCCTCGAGGCCAGAGATATATTTGCTGCAAACGCTTTTCGAGATTCCGAGGCGTTTCGCAGCAGCCGAGAAACTTTCCTCTTCGACAACAACAAGAAAGCTCTTCAGTACCATTGTCTGCAACGCGCTGCTCCTTAGCTGCTGGACGCAGATCCGGCCGATGATCGTCAGGGACCCGGAACAAGGTGCGCCGGATCGATCCAGATCTGCCACCGCCGGTCACGCGCGGGTCTTGATCTTGTATTTTAAGGAAGGGCGGCGTCCCGGGTTTTAAGCCGGAACGGTCGCTTACGGTGCATAGTCGCTGCGATTTTCCATCAAGGAGGCATGAGACCTCGCTGCTGAAATACGCTCCCTATTTCAGCATCCACTTTGCCGTTTGCAATCGTTCGGCAAAGCCTATCCGCAGACTGTGGCCAATCGACCACACCCACCATTCGTACACTCCCCGGCCGGCCGTCGTGCAGCGGCCCTGGCAATCGATTCGCCGGAATGGGGATAGGCGCGACCCCTGGTTCCGCTGCCGTCCGCCCGGGCGGCGGCACGCCGGCGGCAACACCAAGGGTCGCCGCAGCAAAATGGAACGCATGGTAAGCCGCATGTGGACGTGTCGGATAAACCGCTTCCTTCAGAGCGGTATGGAGTCAGCGGCCGCTGACGGTCCGGACCGCCTTATCAAATCGCCAGATATTCGTTGCGCAGTTCGGGGTCCTCCAGGACGGCGGATGCCGATCCTTCGAAGACGATCTGGCCCATGTCGAGGATCAGGGCACGGTCGGCAAGCTCCAGCGCGGCAATCGCGTTCTGCTCGACAATGATCGTGGTGATGCCGAGTTCCTTGATCTGGCGGACGATGCCTTCGATCTCGCGCACGATCACCGGCGCCAGCCCCTCATAGGGCTCGTCCAGCAACAGCAGCTTGACCTCGCGGGCAAGCGCCCTGGCGACGGCCAGCATCTGCTGCTCGCCGCCCGAAAGGGTGATGCCTTCCTGATGGCGCCGCTCCGCCAGGCGCGGGAAATGGTCGTAGATCTTCTCGATGGGCCAGCCCTTCGGCTTCGCGATCTGGGCAAGCTGCAGGTTTTCCTCCACCGTCAGGCCCGGGATGATGCGCCGGTCCTCCTGGACGATCTGGATGCCGGCAGCGGCGGCCTGGTAGTCGCGGTATTTATGGACCGGCTCGTCCCGCAGCCAGATTTCACCGCCTTTAAGCTCCGGGTCGGAAGCGCGGGCGAGTGTGCGCAGGGTCGAGGTCTTGCCCGCGCCGTTGCGGCCCAGGAGCGCGACGATATCGCCTTCTTCGATATCGAAGCTCACGCCCTGCACGATGTAGCTCTCACCGTAATAGGAATGAATGTCGCACACGCTGAAGAAGGGCGACGTCCTGACGGCCGTCCGGGCCTCGGCGTTCGTCATGGCGTCCATCAGTGGGATCCTCCGAGATAGGCTTCCTGAACGACCGGATTGCCGCGCACCTCGTCAGGCTTGCCGTCGGCGATGACGGCACCCTGCGCCAGCACGGTCACCCGGTCGGCCAGCGAGAAGACCACATGCATGTCGTGCTCGATGATGACCTTGGTCATTCCGCGCTTCTTGATTTTCTGGAGCAGGTCGATCGTGGCGTTGGTGTCGTGCCGCGACATACCCGCAGTCGGTTCGTCGAGCAGGAGCAGGCGCGGCTTCTGGACAAGCCCCATGGCAAGCTCCAGCCGTCTCTTGTCGCCCCGTGACAGGTTCGACGCCAGCCGGTCCTTCTGCTCGACCAGGCCGACATCCTCCAGCCAGTGCTCCGCCTCCTCGATCAATTCGCCCTGGCGAGCGGCGACCTGCCAAGCGTTCAGGCGGAAGGCGCCGTCGCGCCTGGCGAAAGCCGGGATCATGACGTTCTGCAGGAGCGACAGGTCGGGGAAGATCTCCGGCGTCTGGAACACGCGCGCCACGCCGAGCTGGTTGATCTCGTACGGGCGCTTCCCGGTGATCACCTCGCCGTCGAAGACGACAGCGCCGCTGTCGGGCGCGAGCCGCCCGATGCAGACGTTCAGCAGCGTCGACTTTCCGGCCCCGTTCGGCCCGATGATAGCATGCGTCATGCCCTCCATCACCTGCAGGTCGATGTTCGAAAGCGCGCGCAGGCCGCCGAAATTCTTGTTGACGTCGGCAATGTGGAGAACCGCGTTTTGCATCTGAGCCTCCTACTTCGCCGTTGCAAGTTTGGTCGGCTCGGCGGCGGTTTGCTTGCGCCGGGTGAAGAGTGCGCGGATCCGGCGCGCGCCTTCCATCAGCCCTCCCGGCAGGAAGGTGACGATGAGCATGAAGATGACGCCGAGGGTAAGCAGCCATCCCTCGCCGACGAACGGGGCGGTGATGGCGACGAAGAAGTCCTGCAGCCCGTCAGGCAGGAAGGAATAGACCGCGTGCAGCCGCGCCTCGTGATAGGCCGAGAAGATGTTTTCGAAATACTTGATCACCCCCGCACCGATGACGGGCCCGACCAGCGTGCCGGCACCACCCAGGATGGTCATCAGCACGACCTCGCCCGAGGCGGCCCACTGCATGCGCTCCGCCCCCGCGAGCGGGTCGGTCACCGCCAGCAGCGCCCCGGCAAGGCCCGCATACATGCCCGAGACGACGAAGGCGGCGAGCGTGTAGGGGCGCGTGTTGAAGCCCGTATATCCCATGCGGCTCTGGTTCGACTTGATGGCGCGCAGGCTCATGCCGAAGGGCGAGTGGGCGATGCGCATGGCGAGGAAAAAGCAGATGATGAGGAGCGCGGCACAGAAATAGAAGCCGGCATAGCCGTCCATGTCTATGCCGAAGAAGCTCGGAAACGGAATCCCCGGCGCGGCGGCGGCGCCGGACAGGCGGTCAAGGATCCGCGGGTCGCCGAGTGCGAGTTGCAGGCCCGTCTCGCCATTGGTGACCGGCGTGAGGACCGAATAGGCGAGGTTATAGGACATCTGCGCGAAGGCGAGCGTGAGAATGGAGAAATAGATGCCGGAGCGTCGTAGGCTGACATAGCCGATCACGGCGGCGAAGAGGCCCGACAGGATGACGGCGAATATCACGGCCGGCACGACGTTCATGGTGAGCAGCTTGAACGACCAGACCGCCGCATAGGAGCCAATGCCGAGGAAGGCGGCATGGCCGAAGGACAGATAGCCGGTCAGGCCGAACAGGATGTTGAAACCGATGGCGAAGATCCCGTAGATCGCGAATTTCTGCAGGAGATCGGGATAGTTCGCGCCCACCGGATCGAGCCAGACCGGCATGGTGAGCACCGCGATGGTGAACGCGGTCATGAACAGAACTTCCTGGCGGAGCGTCGTCATCTGCATGTCAGTCTTCCATCACTCCGCGACGGCCCATGAGGCCTCTCGGCCGCACGAGAAGGATCACCACCGCCACGAGATAAATCACCACCTGGTCGATGCCCGGCAGCAAGTCTTTCACCTCGTTCATCGAGGCGAAGCTTTGCAGGATGCCGAGCAGGAAACCCGCCAGCACCGCGCCAGCCACCGAGCCCATGCCGCCGACCACCACGACCACAAAGGAAAGCACCAGGAAATCCATGCCGAGATGATAGTCGGGCGGCACGATGGGCGTGTACATGGCGCCCGCCATGCCGGCGACCGCGGCGGCGATACCGAATACGACGGTGAAGCGACGCTGGATGTTGATGCCCAGGAACCCGACCGTCTGCCGGTCCTGCATGCCGGCGCGCACCACCATTCCCCAGGTGGTGAACTGGAGGAAGGCGATCACCAGGAACACCATCAGAATGGAGAAGGCGAGATAGACCAACCGCCACCAGGGATAGTAGACGCCGGCTCCGAGCCCCAGCCACGCCCCGACATCGGCGCTACCCGAGAAGGCGCCGGGGGCGCTCACGGGGATCGGATTCGCGCCGAAGAATGCCTTGATCACCTCCTGCAGCACAATGGCGAGACCGAAGGTGACCAGGATCTGCTCGGCATGCGGGCGGCGATAGAAGAAGCGGATCAGCCCGCGCTCCATTGCCACGCCGAAGAGCAGCATGACCGGAACGGCGACTAGGAGCGACAGCGGAACCGAATATTGCAGCAGGAACGCCCCGAAGTCGCCGAGCCACGCCTGCACCAGGGGCGTGCGGATTTCCATCGGGGAGCCCCAGGGGGTGAGCTGGTCAGGGTCGACCGTCACCGTCTCCAGCCTCAGAAGCCGGTTGACGAGAACGGCGACGAAGGCGCCGAGCATGAACAGCGCGCCGTGCGCGAAGTTGACGACTCCGAGCGTGCCGAAGACGAGCGTCAGCCCCAGCGCGATCAGCGCGTAGGCTCCGCCCTTGTCCAGTCCGTTGAGCAGTTGCAGAAGGAACGCGTCCATTCAGTTTACCCTTGCCACCCGCCGCGACGAAGAGAGCGTAAAGGCCGGGCGAAACTGCGCCGCCCGGCCTTCTTCCCCCCGGGAGATCGTCAGCACTTGTTGCTGACGGGGCCGAGTTCGCCGCCGAAGATGGACGGGTCGTACATGACCTGTTCCGTCGGCACTTCCCTGACGACCTGCAGCAGGTCGTACTTGTCCTTGGGATCCTCCTTGCCCTGCACCACGAGCACCGGCTTGAAGCACTGGTGGTCGGCGCCGCGATAGAGCGTCGGGCCGTTGCCCAGCCCGTCGAACTCGAAATCCTGAAGCGCTTCCACCACGCCCTCGGGATTGAACGTGCCGGCAGCTTCGCAGGCGTTGGCATAGAGCAGTGTCTGCACGTAGCAGGTCTGCGCCGCCTGTGACGGCGGCTGGCCGTATTCCTGCCCGAAGGACTTGGTGAAGGCCTTGGTGCCTTCGTTCTCCAGCTTCCAATCCCAGTTGGCGGTGCCGTAGATGCCCTTGATCGCATCGCCGGCGCCCTGCGCCATCAATTCGGAGAACAGCGGCACGACGATCTGGAAATCCTTGCCGTTGACCTGCTTGTCGCGCATCCCGAACTGGACGGCCTGGGTCAGCGAGTTGATCATGTCCTTGCCGTAGTGATTCAGGATCAACACGTCGGCGCCCGAATTGAGGACCGGCGTGATGTACTGCGAGAAGTCGCCGGCGCCGAGCGGCGTGCGCACGGCCTGCACCGTTTCCCAGCCGAGGGCCTCGGTGGCATTCTTGATCGATTCCTCCTGGGTCCAGCCCCAGGTATAGTCGGCGGTCAGATGATAGGCCTTGCGGTCCTTGCCGTAGGCCTCGGCCAGCACCGGCCCGAGTGCCTGGCCGGACATGTAGGCATTGAAGAAGTGGCGGAAGCCGTTGCGCTTCTTGTCCTTGCCGGTGGTGTCGTTGGAATGCGTCAAGCCGGCCATGAAAATGATGCCGGATTCCTGGCACAGCGACTGCACGGCGACGGCGACACCGGAGGACGAGCCGCCGGTGATCATCAGCGCGCCGTCCTTCTCGATCATGCGCTTGGCCGAGGCACGCGCAGCATCGGACTTGGTCTGCGTGTCGCCGGTGACGAAGGTCACCTTCTTGCCCAGGACGCCGTCGCCCTTAAGCGCCGTGCCCTTGAAGGTGTTCAGCATGCCGCCGTCACCCTCGCCGTTCAGATGCTGGACAGCGAGCTTGAGGGCGCGGAGTTCGTCGGCGCCTTCGTCCGCGTAGGGGCCGGTCTGCGGAACGTTGAAGCCGAGCACGAGATTCGCGCCTGTCGGGGCGTTGCAGAAGTCCTGCGCCCGCGAAGCGCTGGTGAAGATGGTCGGCATCGCCAGACCGGCGCCCGCCACCGCGCTGCCTCGCAGGAAGACACGCCGGGTGATCCTGTCAAATGTCATCAATTCCTCCCTTGGCTGGTTGAACGCAACATCCGGCAGGATGCGCGCCACCTGGCGCAAGTTATCGCCGTATTCGTCAATTTTTCAATAAGTATTTGGTATGAATGGATATTTTTGTAAATATATTCATATTGCGATACGATTCTGTGTAAGGTATTTACAGATCATGAGGAGGAGGAGGAGGAAAGCTCGTGGCGCGTAACCTGACCGGGCTTAAGATCCGCTCCTTCCGCAGGAAAGCAGGCCTGACCCAGAGCGCGCTGGCGGATCGGGTCGGCATCTCGGCCTCATATCTCAATCTCATCGAGAGCGACAAGCGCTCCGCCGCCGGTATGCTGCTCGTCAAGTTGGGGGCGGAACTGGGGGTATCGCCATCGGAGCTCGACGGGCTTGCCGAACGCCGCCTGGTCGAATCGCTGGAGGAACTCGCCACCGATCCGCGCATCGGCGGCGAAGGACCGCGCGCCCGCGCCACGGAGGATCTCGTCGGCCGGCACCCGGAATGGGCGGAGTTGATCCTCGGGCTCTACCGGGCGTTCAACGACCAGAGCGAGGCCGTGCTGGCACTGGCCGACCGGCTCAACCACGATCCGTTTCTCGGCGAAAGCGTGCACCGGATGCTGACAAGCGTCACTTCCGTCAGCTCTGCGGCGGAAATCCTCGGCAGCGCGGACGACCTCGCCCCGGCCGACCGCGAACGCTTCCTGGCGATCATCGCGGCCGACGGTGCGCGTCTCACACAGACGGCACGCGCCCTGCTCGACTTCTTCGACAATTCCACCATGCGCGTGCGCTCGGCCACGTCGATGGAGCACGTCGACGCCTTCATCTTCCAGTCGGACAATTATTTTCCGGAACTGGAGACGTTGGCCGACGAATACCGGCGGGAGGCTCTCGCCCTGGAAATACCCCCTGAAGGGAACGATACGGCTTCGGTTCCCGCCAGGGCTGAAAGCGCCCGCTTTGCCGCCACGCGGGTGCTCGCCGGCCGCGTGGCGGAAGAGGCGGTCAACACGATCGTCAATGCCCACCCCGCGCTTCCGACCGAGGAAGCCCGCGCGCTTGCGCGCGCCGCACTCATCAGCTATGTGGCCGGCGCTTTCCTCATGCCCTACGAACGTTTCCTGGAAGTGGCCGAAGCGTGCCGCTACGATCTCGATCAGCTCTCCCGCCGCTTCCGGGTGTCCTACGAGCAGGCCGCCCATCGCCTTGCCACGCTGCGCCGGCCGGGTGCCGCCGGAGTCCGTTTCGCCTATATGCGCTCGGACGCCTCCGGATATGTGACCAAGCGCCTGCCGCTGCCGGGACTTCCGTTGCCGCGCTACGGCACCGCCTGTCCGATGTGGCCCGTCTACGGCGCCTTCCAGACGCCCGGCACGACGGCGCGCTGCTTCGGCGAACTGCCTTCCGGCGACGGTTTTCTCTTCTTCGCGCGCGCGGTGGAGAAGCAGTCGGCAAAAGTGGGGCATCCGCGCAAGCTGCTGTCGATCATGCTCGCCTGCCCGGCACACGAGGCCGAGAACGTCGTCTATGGAGACGGCCTCGACCGGGCGCGCGCCACCATTCCCGTGGGGACGGTGTGTCGGCTGTGCCCACGCACGAACTGCACCCACCGCCAGGAGGCGCCGCTGATCGCGTGAGAGATAAGCATGCAGGAAGAAGGGACTATGTTCACGTGAGCGTGGGCCATATACTGCAGTGGGAGGAGCCATGGGAGGATCGGGTCTGTCTTCGCAACGTATTCTAATAATCGAGGACGAGCCGAACATCGTTGAATCGCTACGTTTCATTCTCGAACGGGCGCGATTCGCGGTTGATGTCGTCTCGAACGGGGCCGCTGCGCTCGAAAGGCTGCGGCGCGAACCCTTTGCCGCAGTCATTCTCGACATCATGCTGCCTGGCATGGACGGCTTCGACGTTCTGAGGGCGGTGCGCGAGGAGCCGGGGCTTGCCGCACTTCCGGTCGTCGTTTTGACGGCGAAGGGCCAATCGAGCGACCGCGACATGGCCATATCGAGCGGCGCCAGCGCCTACATCACGAAACCCTTTTCCAATGCCGAGGTGGTGGCGCAGGTGAGGAAGCTGACCGGAATGTGAAATGAGCGAGATCGAAACAGGCGGACGTGGCGCGCGGGACGCGGCTAAGGTGCTGCCCTTCCTGGCGGCCGTTCTCCTGGCGCCGCCCATCGTGCTGATCTTCACCGCTCCGGCCACAATCGCCGGCATACCGCTGATCGTCGTCTATCTCTTCGGGGTCTGGACCGCGGTGGTGTTCGCAGCCTTCCTCCTGTCGCGGCGCCTGGCCGAGGGCGAGGCGCCCGGAGACAAGCCGCGCCGCCCACTCGACGGTGAGAGGCGCTGATGCTTCCCACCGACGTCGTCATCCTGGTTTGCCTCGGCTATGTCGCCATCCTGTTCGCGGTGGCCTTCGCCGGCGACCGGCGCGCGCGCAGGGATCCCGGCGGCTGGCTCTCCTCGCCCCTCGTCTACACGCTGTCGATCTCGATCTACTGCACGTCCTGGACGTTCTTCGGCGCCGTCGGTTCGGCGGCACGCAGCGGATTCGAGTTCGCCACCATCTATCTCGGCCCGACGATCGTCTTCGTTGGCTGGTGGGTCTTCCTGCGCAAGCTGGTTACCATCGGCCGCGTCTACCACACCACCTCGATCGCCGATCTCATCTCGGCGCGCTTCGGCAAGGACCCCGCGCTCGGCGCGCTCGTCACCGTGATCGCGCTCATCGCGACGGCGCCCTATATCGCGCTCCAGCTCAAGGCGCTGACGGCGAGCTTCCAGGTCATCACATTCCCCGCCGGCGCGGTGACGGCGGCCAAGATCAACCTCGAGCCGGACTTCACGACCACCTTCTGGCTGGCGGCGGGCCTGTGTGTCTTCTCCATCATGTTCGGCGTGCGCAACATCGACGTGAACGAGCGCCATCACGGCGTCATCGCGGCCATTGCGCTGGAAGCCGTCGTCAAGCTGGTCGCTCTCCTGACCGTCGGGCTGTGGGTCGTCTTCGGCCTGCAGGACACGCCCGCCGCTGCCTTCGACAACGCGCCGGTGAGCCTCACCAACCCCGACGAGACCTTCGGCATGCGGTGGCTCACACTCTGCTTTCTCGCCGGCGCCGCCGTTATCTGCCTGCCGCGCCAGTTCCAGGTGACGGTGGTGGAGAATTCAAGTGAAAGACAGCTTCGCACCGCCTCCTGGCTTTTCCCGCTTTATCTTCTGCTCATCTGCCTTTTCGTCGTGCCGATCGCCGTGACCGGGCTGAACCTGCTTCCCGAAAACACCAATCCGGATCTCTTCGTGCTCACGCTTCCGCTCAGCGCCGACCGCAACACGATCGCGCTGCTTGCCTTCCTGGGCGGCTTCTCCTCGGCGACCTCCATGGTGATCGTCTCGTCCATCGCGCTTTCGACGATGATCTCCAACCACATCATCATGCCGCTGGCGCTGCGCTTTTCCATCGCTCCCTCCGAGAGCGGGCAGGCCATGCGCGGCTTCATTCTCGGCGCGCGCCGCATCAGCATCGTCTTCATCGTCTTCCTGGGCTTCATCTATTTCAAGCTGAGCGGCACCGGGAGCGCGCTCGCCTCCATCGGCCTCATCTCCTTTTGCGGGGTGGCGCAATTCCTGCCGAGCCTCGTCGGCGGCCTCTACTGGCGCAGGGCCACTCACGGAGGGGCGCTCGCGGGGCTCGCGGCAGGCTTCCTCGTGTGGGGCTACACGCTTTTCCTCCCGAGCTTCGGCGGAACGTTCCTGATGCCGGCGTCGATCATCACGCACGGGCCGTGGGAGATCGGCCTTCTCAAGCCGCAGGCGCTGTTCGGCCTTGCCGGCATGGATCCGCTCGTTCACGCCGTCTTCTGGAGCATGTTCTTCAACGTCGCGCTGTTCATCGGTGTCTCCATCCTGTCCGAGCCGACGCCGCTTGCGCGATACCAGGCGCGCCTCTTCATCGATGTCTTCCGCCGGCGAACCGAGGGCGAGGTGAGCATCATCCGCCGTACCGCGCGGATCGCCGATCTGCGGCGCATCGCCGATCGCATCCTCGGGCCCGCCGAGGCGCTGGAGCTTTTCGCGCTGACGGAGCCGGCGGACCGGGCGACGACGGCGAGCGACGAGCTCATCTCGCTGGTCGAGCAACGGCTGGCGGCCAATGTCGGCGCGGCAACGGCACGCTCCCTCGTTTCCAGTGTCGTGACGAGCGAGACGATCAGCGTCGACGAACTGAAACGCCTGGCCGACGAAACGGAGCAGATCCGCGCCTATTCGGCCGAACTCGAACGGAAGTCGCGCCAAGTCGAGGAGGCCGCCGCGGAGCTTGCCCGTGCCAACCAGCAGCTTCGCGAAATCGACGTGCAGAAGGACGAGTTTCTGAGCCAGGTGAGCCATGAGTTGAGGACACCGATGACGTCGATCCGCTCCTTCAGCGACATCCTGCTTTCGACCCCGGACCTCGGCGAGGGCCGGCGGCGACGCTTCCTGCAGATCATCCAGGACGAGAGCATCAGGCTCACCAGGCTTCTGGACAGCATTCTGCACCTGAACCGGATGGAGAATGGCGGCGTCGAATGGGAGGTCGAACCCTTCGATCCGGACGCCGCGCTCGACCTTGCCATGGCGAGTTGCGAGGCGCTCGCCCGTTCCGAAGGGGTGACGCTGAAACGGACGGGCCGCGCCCGACGCGCGGTGGTCGAAGGCAATCGCGACCAGCTCGCTCAGGTCTTCATCAACCTCATCTCCAACGCCATCAAGTACAACACGGCCCGCGACCCGCTCGTCACCGTCAAAAGCGTGGCCCGCAAAGGCGTCTACGAAGCACACGTGGATGACAACGGGCCGGGCATTCCCAAGTCGGAGCGCGAGCGCATCTTCGTCAAGTTCTCGCGCGGGCCGATACCGCGGCAGGTCGGCACGGGGCTGGGACTGGCCATCAGCCGTCAGATCGTCGAAAACATGGGCGGTACGCTGACGCTTTCCGAAAGCAGGCTGGGCGGCGCCAGATTCACGGTGGGGCTCAGGACGACGCAGGCTGCATCAACGCCATCGCCGGCCGCCTCGTCGCGCGACGTGCTCGACCGTGCACACGAAGACGCAGAGTCCGGCGCCGTCAATTCCCGCCCGTAACGCGAAAGAGCACAGGCTTGCACCAAACCCGGATCATGTATCTTCATAGAGGCTGAGATACCTCTCGCGCAGCACGTTCTTCTGCACCTTGCCCATCGTGTTACGCGGCAGTTCGTCGACGAAAAGGACGCGCTTGGGCTGCTTGTAGCGGGCAAGCCGGTCCTTGAGGCTGCCCAAGAGCGTCCGTTCGTCGACCGCCGCCTCCGGCCTTACGACCACAATCGCCGTCACGCCCTCGCCGAAATCAGGGTGCGGGACACCGATAACCGCGCTTTCAACAACCCCCGGAACCCGGTCGATCTCCGTCTCGACCTCTTTGGGATAGACGTTGTAGCCGCCGGAAATCACCAGGTCCTTGCCGCGCCCGACGATGTGGACATAGCCCGCTTCATCGATCCTGCCGAGGTCGCCGGTGATGAAGAAGCCGTCCTCGCGGAACTCGGCTTTCGTCTTTTCCGGCATGCGCCAATACCCCTTGAAGACGTTGGGGCCGCGCACCTCGATCATGCCCACCTCGCCCTGCTCCAGCAATTCGCCCGTTTCAGGATCGGTGATGCGCAATTCCACACCCGGCAGGGGGAAACCGACCGTGCCGGCAACCCGCTCGCCCTCATAGGGATTGGAGGTGTTCATGTTGGTTTCGGTCATGCCGTAGCGCTCGAGAATGGCGTGACCCGTGCGCTCACGGAACCGGCGGTGCGTCTCGGCGAGCAACGGCGCGGAGCCGGAGATGAAAAGGCGCATATTGGCTGCTGCCTCGCGGGTGAGACCTTCGTGCTGCAGAAGGCGGACATAGAAGGTCGGCACGCCCATAAACGTGGTCGCCTGAGGCAGCAGCCGCAGGATTTCCTCGGCGTCGAAAGCGGGCAGGAAAAACATCGAAGCACCCGATAGAAGGACGACGTTGGTCGCCACGAAGAGCCCGTGCGTGTGGAAGATGGGCAGGGCGTGGATCAACCTGTCCTTTGCCGTGAAGCGCCAGATGTCGCGCAGCGTCACGGCATTGGACAGGAGATTGTCATGGGAAAGCATCGCCCCCTTCGAGCGCCCGGTCGTGCCCGAGGTGTAAAGGATGGCGGCCAGGTCGTCGGGACCGCGCGGCACGTCCGCGAACGCACGCCCGGCGGCGCTCGCGCGCTGCATGAGTGTGCCGCCTCCTTGGCGGTCGAGCGTTTCCATGCTTGTGCTCCGCCTGGCGGCGATCACGGCGACATTCCTTGCCGCGTCGGGCGATACGACGACCAGCCTCGGCTCGGCATCGCCGATGAAGTAGTCGAGCTCGGCCAGTGTGTAGGCGGTGTTGAGGGGCAGGTAGACGGCCCCCGCCCTGAGGCAGGCGAGATAGAGCATCACGGCCTGAGCGCTCTTTTCCACCTGTGCCGCAACGCGGTCCCCGGGCGTGACACCAAGCTCGACGAGCGCCGCCGCCAGTTTCGCGGTTTCATCCAGCATATCCCGATAGGTCCAGCGGCGATCGCCCGGCACATCGATGAGCATCGCCTCGCGATTTGCTGTCGCATCGCGGATGGCGTCGAACAGGTGATTGCTCATGAAGCGGACTCCTTCGATTCACTGCCGGCTTCAGCACAGCCGGAAACGCTTACAGCCGACACATGGCGCCTCTGCAACCGAACGGTCGGCCATGTCGAAGCCGGCGGAAAGGCAAGGAAGGGTAAATTGCTGAAATTCAAGATTCCAGTGAGGGCATGTGGCGCCGAACGATAGTCCGGATGAAAGAAACATGATATACCCACTCCACTATTGATACCGTTGAGCGGAGTCTCTATGGCTTCTGCCGTCGCATTGCACAGAAATAATACCTGGAGGGTTCCGATGAAGTTTTCGTTTGCCGTCGCCCTGGCCGGCCTCGGCATCTCCACTGCTCATGCAGCGGAGCCGTCGGCCATTCTCGACACCTACGCCGACATCGCGCTGGCCGGCTATGAGGACAGCCTGGAGACTGCACGCTCACTGCAGAGTGCGGTGGAGGCGCTGGTCGCCGAACCCTCGGAGGAGGCGCTGACTGCCGCGCGCGAGGCCTGGCTTGCTTCCCGTGTCCCCTACCAGCAGACGGAGGCCTATCGTTTCGGCAACGCCATCGTCGACGAATGGGAGGGCAAGGTGAATGCCTGGCCGCTGGACGAGGGGCTGATCGACTATGTCGACGCAAGCTACGGCACCGAGTCCGACGTCAACGCCTTCTACACGGTCAATGTTATTGCCAATGATCATGTGAGCGTGGGCGGCGAGACCGTCGACGTCTCCGAAATCACGCCGGCCGTCATCCAGTCCCTTCATGAGCTGGGCGGTATCGAGGCGAATGTCGCGACCGGCTACCACGCCGTCGAATTCCTCTTGTGGGGGCAGGATCTGAACGGCACGGGACCGGGCGCCGGCGAGCGTCCCTACACGGATTTCGATCCGGAAGACTGCACCGGCGGCCATTGCGAGCGCCGTGCGCAGTATCTGACGGCCGCGGCAAGCCTGCTTGTCTCCGACCTGGAGGAGATGGTGGCCAACTGGCAGGAGGATGGCGCCGCACGCAAGGCGCTGACCGACGATGACCCGAATGCGGGACTGACGGCGATCCTGACCGGCCTCGGATCGCTCTCCTATGGCGAGCTTGCGGGCGAGCGCATGAAGCTCGGGCTCCTCCTGAACGATCCGGAAGAGGAGCATGACTGCTTCTCCGACAACACCCACAACAGTCACTATTACGACATTGCGGGCATCAACAACGTCTATTTCGGCCGCTACGAGCGCACGAACGGAAAGACGGTTGAAGGTCCGAGCCTGGCAGAACTCGTACGCCAGAGAGATCCGGCGCTGGCCGACGAGGTGGAAGCAAAGCTTACCGCGACGTTCGCGGCCGCCGAGGCACTCAAGAAGCGCGCCGAGACGACAGAGGCCTACGACCAGATGATCGGCGAAGGCAATGACGAGGGCAACGCGGCCGTGCAGGCCGTGATCGACGGGCTCGTCGGCCAGACCCGCTCGCTGGAGCGCGCGATCGCCGCGCTCGACCTATCCGGCGTGACGATCGAAGGCTCCGACAGCCTGGACAATCCCGACGCCGTCTTCCAATAAGACGACCGGGCCGCCCGTCCTTTGGACGCGGCGGCTCCCTCTTTCCGCCTCTCGGTGCGATGCATTTTCCTGTTCGATCTTTCCTGCCTCTCATAGCGGCATTCCTCACCGCCCTCATCGCCGTCGAGGCGCGGGCGCCGGCCCCGCGCGACGATCTGAGCGAAAAGGATCGTGCGCGTGTGGAAAAGGTGACGCGACCGACCACGGACTTCACCGCCGCCGAGCGTTTCGAGCGCAGGCAGGCAGGTGCCGCGACCTCCACGAAGCGCGTCAACGCCGACGCCTACTCGCATCCCTCCGCCAATCTGAAGTTCGAAGACGAGCAGCGCTTCCTGCTCGGCAACGGGCTTTTCCGCAAGGAGTGGGTGTCCGCCCCCTCCTCGACCCAGGCTTCCGACGGGCTTGGGCCGCTCTTCAATGCGCGTGCCTGCCAGTCCTGCCACATAAAGGACGGGCGCGGCCACGCGCCTGCGAGCCGGGAGGATGCGGCTGTCTCCCTGCTCGTGCGGCTCTCCGTACCGCCCACGGAGAAACAGGAAGAAGCCATTCGCGACGGCCGCCTTTCCGCGGTTCCCGAGCCGGTCTATGGCGGTCAGCTCCAGGACTTTGCCGTGGCCGGATTGCCGGCCGAAGGCCGCGTGCGGATCGACTACGCGGAGGTGCCCGTGCGGCTCGGCGACGGCGAAATCGTGCGCCTTCGCAAGCCGAAGCTTTCCATCGACAATCCGGGTTTCGGACCTCTGCATCCCGACGTCATGCTCTCAGCCCGTGTCGCCCCGCCGATGATCGGTCTCGGGCTCCTGGAAGCGATCGACCGTGGTGACATTCTTGCCCGCGAGGACCCGCAGGACGCCGACGGCGACGGCATTTCCGGCCGCGCCCGCTGGGTACGCGACAAGGCGGGCGAATGGCATCTCGGCCGCTTCGGCTGGAAGGGCAATGCCATGAGCGTCGAGCAGCAGACGGCCGACGCCTTCTCCGGCGACATGGGCCTTTCCACGCCGCTGGTGCCGGACCACTGGGGCGAATGCACGAAAGCCGAAACTGCCTGCCGCGAATTGCCCCATGGCGCCCAGCCGCATCTGGGCGCGGAGGAGGTGCCGGCCGACCTCTTCGACCTCGTGGTCTTCTATTCGCAGAATCTGGCCGTGCCCACGCGCCGCGAGGTGAACGATCCGAACGTCCTCGCCGGCAAGCAGATCTTCTACGAGGCGGGCTGCACGAACTGCCACAGACCCAAATTCGTGACCCGGCGGGACGCCGCCGTGCCCGCGCTCGCCTTCCAGCTCATCTGGCCGTACACCGA
This sequence comes from Nitratireductor sp. GCM10026969, assembly GCF_042660605.1. NCBI lineage: Bacteria > Pseudomonadati > Pseudomonadota > Alphaproteobacteria > Hyphomicrobiales > Phyllobacteriaceae > Nitratireductor > Nitratireductor sp. GCM10026969. The sequence goes on along the minus strand of NZ_JBHSUM010000015.1, from coordinate 1,485 downwards.
CCTTCTGCTTCACGATATGGGCGAGGGTCTCGCCGACCATCGGCCGGAAGGAACCGCCACCGGCTATGAATGGCGTACGCCGCCGCTTTGGGGGATCGGCCTTGCAAAGACCGTGCACGGCGAGGCGACCTTCCTGCACGATGGCCGCGCGCGAACGCTTCTGGAAGCGATTCTGTGGCACGGCGGCGAGGCAAAGGCCGCACGCGACAAGGTGGTGGAGATGGACAAGGCTGACCGCGACAATCTCATCCGCTTCCTGGAGTCGCTATAGATGCTGAAGACGCTCCTTCTTTGCCTCGGCCTCGCCTTGAGCCTGCCGGTGCAGGCACAGGAAGCCGGGCACGTTCCGCCCGATATCGGCACACGCGTTGCGGATCGCTACGCCACGTCGAGCCTTGCCGGTTTTGCCGGCGTGACGGGGCGACTGCGCGGCAAGATGGAAGAGCTTTGCGCGAGACCGGGCGAGGCTGCCCTTGCGGACGTGCACGCGACCTTCGCGGACACGATCAGGGCCTGGGCCTATGTCTCGGTCCTGCGCTTCGGGCCGCTTGTCGAAGAAAACCGCTTCGAGCACATCTTCTTCTGGCCGGATCCGCGCGGGGTGACCCTGCGCCAGGTGCAGGGCCTGCTCGCGGAAAAGGACGAACAGGCGGCAAATCCCTCAGCGCTCAAGGAAAAGAGCGTGGCACTCCAGGGCCTGCCGGCGCTCGAATTCGTACTGTTCAGCTCGGACTCCGAGGCGCTTGCCGGAGAGGGAGACGCTTTCCGCTGCCGTTACGGCACGGCGATCGCCGCCAATCTGGCCGATCGTGCTGCAACCCTCCAGGCCGCCTGGGCGCCGGGCTCTTCGTTCCACGCCGCGTTCACCGGGCCCGGCGCGGACAACGCCCTCTACCGCTCACCGAAGGAGGTGGCGGGTGAAGTGGTCAAGGCGCTGGGCACCGCGCTGCAATTTGCCCGAGATGCCGAGCTTCTGCCGGCGCTGGGCGACGAGGCCGCGAAGGCCAATGGCCGGCGCGCGCCGTTCTGGCGCTCCGATCTCACCTTCGCTCTGGTCGGCGCGCAGATCGAGGGCACGGTGGCGCTCCTTCAGTCGGCCGGCTTCGACATCCGGCTCGACACGGAACGCCGGGCTGTCATCGACACGGTTCTGTTCGATCTGGAGCATGCGCTGGGCGCTGTCAACGACGTGCAGGCGCCGGCGGAGACAGCCTTCGCGGAGGAAGAGGACCGCAGCCGCATCACCTATGCCGCCGTGGCGCTCAAGGGCGCCAACCGCAGCATCAGCGAAGAGCTTTCGGCCGCAATCGGATTGACGATGGGCTTCAATGCACTCGACGGCGATTGACCGCAGAACTTTTCTGGCGCTCGCCGGCTGGGCGGCCTTTGCGCCCGCAGGGGCGGGTGCGGCGGAAGAGGCGCTGTTTCTCGGCGCAAGACTGAACGGCGGCCAGTTCGAGGCCGCCGTCGTCGACGCGCGCGGGC
>NZ_JBHSUM010000014.1:0-52785 GCF_042660605.1 Nitratireductor sp. GCM10026969 | reverse complement strand
CCACGTGCAGACGCGCGCCCGCGGAACGGTGTGCGGCTCGATCGCCCACGCCGACCCCAGCGCCGAACTGCCCCTGTCGCTCGTGGCATTGGGCGGCTCGGTGCGGCTGCGCGGCAAAAGGAAAGCACGTTCGGTGCCCGCCTCGGACTTTTTTGTCGGCATGATGTCGACGGCGATTGAGGAGGGCGAAATGATCGAGGCCGTTTCCTTTCCGGTCGCTAACCCCGGAACCGGCTTCGCCTTCCGCGAGGTTGGCCGCCGGCATGGCGACTTCGCCATCGTGGCCTGCGCCACAATTGCCGATGCCAAAGGCACACGCCTTGCCATCGCCGGCGTCGACGATCATCCGCGCCGCTTTGCCGTCCCCGCGGAGGGTGGCGACGCCCTCGATGATGCGCTCAACGATATCGCCTGGTCGCTCAACGCGCGTGACGATCTTCATGCAAGCGCGCGCTACCGGCGCGAACTGGTGCGGCGGCTCGGCCGGGAAACCATCACGGAGGCCCGCGCATGCCGCAACTGACCGCCCGCCACAAGCACCGCGTCGCCTTCCGCCTCAACGGGCGAGCGGTGGAGGTGCAGGCCGAAAGCCGAATGCTTCTGAGCGATCTTCTACGCCATGAGATCGGCGCGACCGGGACGCATGTGGGCTGCGAACACGGTGTGTGCGGCGCCTGCACCGTGCAGGTGGACGGTGCGCCGGCGCGCGCCTGCCTGATTCTTGCCGCGCAGATCGAGGGGGCCGACGTGCGCACCGTCGAGGCCCTGGCGCCGGAGCCCGGACGGCTGTCCGCCCTCCAGGCGGCCTTCAGGGAGCAATACGGCCTGCAGTGCGGCTTCTGCACGCCGGGCATCCTGATGACGCTCGATGCATTGCTGACGGCCAAGCCCGAGGCGGATCGGGAGGACATTCACGAGCACCTGTCGGGACATCTGTGCCGCTGTACCGGCTACGTCACGATCGTGGCGGCTGCACTTGCGGCCGTGGAGGAGTTGAGGAAGGAGCAAGACGACAATGCTTGATCTGGGAGCGAGTTTTCTGGCCAGCGTGAGCCGGGATCCGGCTGCACTGGCCGTGGTCGACGGCGACACACGGCTCACCTACGCCGAGTGGTACCGCAAGATTTCCGCGCTCGTTGCCGGGCTGGACGCGCTCGGCCTGAAGCCCGGAGATCACGTTCTGACACTGATGATGAACCGCTGGGAAAACGCGTCCCTGCACTGGGCCTGCCAGTTCGCCGGCCTGATCGTCACGCCGCTCAACTGGCGGGCCAAGGGCGACGAGGTGGACTATGTCCTCCAGGACGCCGAGATCAAGGCGGTCTTCTACGAGGAGAACACCCGGGAGGCCGTCGAGAACGCGCCGTCCGCGGTCGGACTGCCGGCTGTTTCCGCCGCCGAACTCGTTTCCATGATGCAAGCCGACGCACCCGAGGTCGCGCCGAGGGCGAGCGCGGAGGACTGGTCGCTGATGCTCTATACCTCCGGCACCACCTCGCGCCCCAAGGGCGTGCCGCGCCGTCACCGTGCCGAGCGCGCAGGGGCCGTCGCCCATGTGGCGCAGAACCTCTACCGGCATGGGGAACGCACACTCGGTGTCATGCCGCTCTACCACACGATGGGCGTGCGCTCCCTGATCGCTTCGTCGCTGACGGGCGGCGCCTTCATCTGCCTGCCGCGGTTCAGCGCCGCCCGCGCAATCGAGCTGATCGAAGGGGAGAAGATCACCAATCTCTACCTGGTGCCGACGCTCTATCACGATCTCATCCACGATGAGGGCTTTTCGCCCGAGCGCGTCGAAAGCGTCACCAAGCTTGGCTTTGCCGGGGCCTCCATGACGGACGGTCTCCTGAAGAAGCTCGATGCGCTGTTCCGGCCCGAGCTGTTCGTCAACCACTACGGCTCGTCCGAGATCTACACCTTCACCATCGAGCAGGACGCGGTCGCCAAGCCCGGTTCGGCCGGGCGCGCCGGCATCAACCAGATGATCCGCGTCGTGAAGCTCGGCGCGGGCTCGCCGGACGAGCGTGCCGGGGTCGGCGAGGAAGGCGAAATCATCGCCAGCCTCAAGGGCGACGAATCCTTTGAAGGATACTGGAAACGGCCCGATGCGGACGCCAAGGCGCTGCGCCAGGGCTGGTACTTCACCGGCGATACCGGCTTCTTCGACGCGGACGGCGACCTCTTCGTGACGGGCCGGGTGGACGACATGATCATCACCGGCGGCGAGAACGTGTCGCCGGTCGAGGTGGAGAGCTGCCTTTCCCTTCATGAGCAGGTGGCCGAGGTCGCGGTGGTGGGCCTGCCCGACGAGCGCTGGGGCAAGATCGTCACCGCCTTCGTCAAGCGCAAGGGCAACGTCTCGGAGGAGGAACTGGACACTCACTGCCGGACGTCCGGGCTGGCCAATTTCCGCCGTCCGCGCCGCTTCGTCTTCGTGAACGAAATCCCCAAATCGCCGGTCGGAAAGATCCTGCGCCGCATGCTCGTTGCGGGCGAATACGGCCCCGAACGCACGCTCGAAGCCGATCAAGAGACCCAATAGGCAAGACCAAAAGGACCCATCCGTCATGGCCCAGAAAATGCAATTCGACGATCCGCGCCTGGCCGAGCTCGACGGCTTCGCCGTCACCGTGGATCCGGAGCGCCAGCGTGCCGACATCACGCTCGACCGTCCACCCTACAATATCGTGTCGATGGCCGAGCGCGATCAACTCCGCCTCGTCTTCGAGGCGCTGGACGCCGACGAGCGCATCCGTGTCATCGTCGTTGCGGGCGCCGGCGCGCATTTCTCCTCGGGCGGCAACATCAAGGGCTTCCTCGAGGCAAGTCCCGAGCACGTGGCTCATCTTGCGTGGAACATCGCCGCGCCGGCGCGCTGTTCCAAGCCGGTCATCGCGGCCAACCGCGGGTACTGCTTCGGCGTCGGCTTCGAGCTGTCGCTCGCCTGCGATTTCCGCATCGCCAGCGAGACCACGCTTTATGCGCTGCCCGAGCAGAAGCTGGGCCAAATTCCGGGCTCCGGCGGATCGGCGCGCCTTCAGAAGATGGTCGGTATCACCCGCACCAAGCACATCGTGATGCGCTCGAAGCGCATCACCGGCCAGCAGGCTTATGATTGGGGCATCGCCACGGAAGTGGTCCCCGACGAGGAACTCGAGAGCACCGTCGATGCGCTGGTGGAAGAACTGATCGCCTTCTCGCCACTCGCCCAGCGCACTGCCAAGAAGCTGCTCAACGACACCGACGACGCGAACCTGTCCATTGCCATCGATCTCGAGGGGCACTGCTACAGCCGCCTGCGCTCGTCCGACGATTTCCGCGAGGGCGTAAACGCCTTCCACGAAAAACGCGCGCCGAAATTCATCGGCAGCTGACAGCCTAAAGGGAGGAAATGACATGGAAAAGCGACAGGTCGTGGAAGCGGGGCCGGGGATCGCCGGCGGCTTCAGTGACCTCTTCAAGCATCTCAATCTGAAGACCGCCAGCGCCGGTCTCGTGGCGGCCGTCTTCGGCTGCTCCGGTCCTGCGCTGATCGTCATTGGCGGGGCCAACAAGGCCGGTCTCAGCAACGGTCAGACGGTCGCATGGCTGTTTGCGATCTACTTTCTGGGCGGCCTTATCAGCCTCTTCCTCGCGTTGCGCTACAAGCAGCCGATCACGGGTGCCTATTCGATTCCAGGTGCCGCACTCGTCGCCGGGTCGCTCGCCACCTTTTCCTTCGACCAGGCCGTCGGCGCCTTCATCATGGCGGGGATTATCGTCTTCCTGCTGGGCATCAGCGGCCTTATCGGCAGGGTCATGCGGTGGTTGCCGATGCCGATCGTCATGGCGATGATCGCCGGCGCGCTGATCCGCTTCGCCACGGGTGCAGTCTCCGCACTCGGCACCGCGCCGATCATCGCAGGCTCAGCCATCCTTGCTTTCTTCATCTCGATGCGGTTTCTGAAGTCGGTGCCCCCGGTCCTGGCCGCCTTCATCGTGGGCCTGATCGCAGCTTTCGCCACCGGCTCCATCGGCGGCGGCAGCGCGGAAATCGCTTTCGTTCTGCCCGAATTCACGGCACCGACCTTCACGCTCGATGCCTTCCTGGCGATTTCCGTTCCGCTGGCTCTTCTGGTCATCGGCGCCGAGAACGCGCAGGCCACCGGCGTTCTGATGGCCGAAGGCTACCGCCCGCCCGTCAACATGATGACGATCATCTCCGGCATCGGCGGCATCGTCGCCGGCTTTCTTGGCGGGCATAACGCGAACATCGCCGGCCCGATGACCGCCATCTGCTCATCGGAGCAGGCAGGCGAGGACAAGGAGGGCCGCTACGCGGCGACCGTCGTCAACGGGATCCTCTTCGGAGCCTTCGGTCTCGTGGCCGGCGCCGCCGTGCCGGTGGTAATGTCCCTGCCGGGGGCTCTCATCGGGACCGTCGCCGGCCTCGCCATGATCGGCGTGCTACTGGCGGCCTTCCAGAATGCCTTCGGAAAATCGCTCGGTAACCAGACCGGCGCCTTCGTGGCTCTCGCGGTGGCGATGTCCAATGTCTCGTTGCTCGGCATCAGCGCTCCGTTCTGGGCCCTTGTGGCTGGCGTGGCGGTGTCGTTCATCGTCGAGCGAAAGGCGCTCCTCGTCGGCGAACAGCAAGGCTCAACGGCGTCCTGACGGGCGAAAGCCCAACCGCTGCGGCATCATCACGATATCCTGTCGCAACCATGACAGGATTGTCTGTGGTGATGCCGCCGATCATATTTGGTGATCGGCCGCGATCACTGTCATTCGCCGGTCCCCCGCAGCTTTGCGCGACGAGGACCGATGCTTGCTTCCAAGGTTCATTCTTCCTCTTGCGTTGGATCATGGACGCAGAAGGGCCCGCAGGCAATTTGCTTCGTCTGATGGCTGCGATCACGCAGGCCTATGCCCCTTCGGACGAAGGGCTGAAGCGGCGCCGGTTGTCATGCGGCACCTGTTACAAGCGTGATCCATGAAGAAAAGCGGGAGCGGACCTGATCGGCTGCCGACTTGACGGCATGTCAGCGAGTGCTGTCGGCGCTGCCGCGCCAGGCGGCGGGAGACATGCCGACGATCTTCTTGAAGGCACGGCTGAAAGCCGCTTCCGAGTCGTAGCCGATCTCGCGTCCCACCGCGGATACCTTCATCGCGCTGTCGGCAAGCAGACGCGCGGCGATCTGCATGCGCCAGAGCGCCAGATACTGCATCGGGGCATGGCCGACGAGATGCGTGAAGCGGGCGGCCAGCGCGGCGCGCGACATGCCGGTCTGCCGAGCCAGTTCGTTCAGTGTCCAGGGGTAGGCGGGACGCTCGTGCAGGATGGCCAGAGCCTTGCCGACCGCCGGGTCTCGCAGCCCGGAGAGCCAACCCGTCTCATGCGCCGGCAGGGATTCAAGGCACAGGCGGACCACCTCCACGAAGATCAGCTCGCTGAGCCTCAGGCGGATGGACTCTCCGCCCACGCGCGGTAGGCGCGCATCGGCGAGCGCCAGGTCGATCAGTCGGTTCAAGAGATCGTCCCGCCCTCTTTGCGCCCGTTTAACGCGCAAGAGGCGCGGAAGAGTGGATAGCACCGGGTTGAAAGGCCGCATGTCGCAACCGAGAAATCCGCACACATACTCGGCCCCGCCCGGACCCCCACCACCTTCGCGCGTCACGAAGGGAAGCTTGCCGGCCATCCATTCCCGGAAGAACGCGATGGTCGCCTCCGCATCGTATTCGGGCGCCTGCCCCGGAGTACTGAGCAGGCTATACCGGTCGCCATGCGCCAGCACCAGAATGTCGCCGGCCTCGAACCATGTCGACGCGCCGTCGGGGATTCCGGCCCAGCCCGAGCCTTTCAGGATGATGTGGTAGGAGATGACATGCTGTGCGCGCGGCAGGATGATGGGGGCGTACGCGCTGGGGGCGGGCACTTCCACGCCCCAGGGGAAGGACGCATCCACCAAGTGGAACACCGCGCCCGTCAGTTTCACCATGCGCAGCACGTCGGACAAGGGATCCGTGCCGCATGCCTGGCAAAGGATCGGCAGATCGTCCGCGTGCCCTCCGTCCCGAGGCGGATCCTGCAGCTCCATCATGGACGATCCGGCAAGCGACAAAGACTTGCGGTCATGGGATTGCGCCATGCAGCGAGGATAACCTGAGCGCGTCGGCTTGGCCACCGACCATGCCGGGAACGCCCCATCAGGATGGAGAGAGATGATGAGCACCCTCGATGAAGGACACAAGCCCGCGGAAATCTACGATGCACACTTCGTACCGGCGCTTTTCGCGCAGTGGGGACCGGTCGTCGCGGCCGAAGCCCAGGTGCACGAAGGAGACCGCGTGCTCGATGTCGCTTGCGGGACCGGTGCATTGGCGCTTGCCGTGGACGAAATCACCGGTCCTGCCGGTTCCGTCGTCGCAGTGGATGCCAATCCGGAGATGCTCGCGGTGGCACGCCGCAAGCCGGCACGGATCGAATGGCTGGAAGGAAGAGCCGAGGCGCTGCCGCTGCCGGACAACAGCTTCGACGCCGTCGTCAGCCAGTTCGGCTTCATGTTTTTCGACGACAAACCGCAGGCGCTTCGTGAGATGATCCGGGTTCTGAGACCCGGCGGCAGGTTGGCGGTCGCTGTCTGCGATGCGGTGGAGAATTCGCCAGGCTATGGCGCCTTCGCGCGGTTGCTCGATCGGCTCTTCGGCAGACAGGTGGGCGAGGCTTTCCGCGCACCCTTCAGCCTCGGCGATGCCGGTCGGCTGCGTGAGTTCTGCGGTGAAGCCGGTATCGAGAATGCCGAGATCGTCGAGCGCAACGGAAAGGTGCGTTTCAAGTCGATCGACGCGCTCGTATCGACCGAACGCGCCTGTGTGTGGACCCTTGGCGGCGTACTCACCGACGAGCAGTTCGAGCGGCTCCTGAAAGAGTCGAGGACGGTGCTCGCGCCGTTCGTGGTCGAGGGCGGCTCCATCGAATTCGACATGCCGTCGCTCATCATAAGGGCGCGTAAACCTTGACGCGCGGTGGGCAAGGTCTGTGGAGGGGCTTGCGCGCCGGAAGCCGTTTCACTGGGTCAGGATGATCCGCGTGCCCCAGGGATCCTGCAGGGTCAGGCGATCGGCCTCTTCGAGCGGAAGGCCGGCTTGCTCGGCACGCCGCCCGATTGCGTCACGTCTCGTGTGGTCCGGCACCACGATCTCCACCGCGTCGAGGCCCGCCATTCCGGCCGGGCGCAGGCCCGCCCCGTGGCTGTTCCAGACGTTGCCCGCAAGCTGGTGGTGGTAGCCGCCGCTGCCGTAGAAGCTGGCGCCGGGGTAGCGCGCGGCGATGTCGAAGCCGAGGACATCGCGATAGAAGCCGTCGGCTGTATCGGTGTCGCCCACCTGCAGGTGGACGTGGCCGATGCTTCCGCCCTCGGGAAAGCCGGACCACCTGGCACGGCCGGCGGCCTTCAGCAGGTCCTGAAGGTCGAGCGGCTCGGTCGTCATCTGCACCTCGCCCTGGGGCGTCCGCCAGCGCGAGGTGGGCCGGTCGGCATAAACCTCCACCCCGTTGCCCTCGGGGTCGGAGAGATAGATCGCCTCGCTCACGGTGTGGTCGGACGCGCCCTGCAGCGGCACGCCGGCCTCGCCGACGGCGGCAAGCCAGCGGGCGAGATCGCCGCGCGAGGGCATGAGAAACGCCGTGTGGAAGAGGCCGGCCTGCCGTGGCGCGCGCGGCGTGAGCGACGGATCCCCCGCGAGTTCGAGAAGCGGCGTCTCGCCGGTGCCGAGCACGACGCGTCCCTCGTCGCTTTCCATTGGACGCAGTCCGAGGATGTTCCGGTAGAAAGCGGAGACAGCCTCAAGATCACGCACCTTGAGCCGGACGGTTCCGATGCGCATCGGCGCGGCGTTCATGTCGAAGAAGTCGGTTGCGGTCATGACGGATCTCCGGAGATGGAAGCCGCGGGTTTCCCGCGACTGGATATATAGGTCACACGCGCGTCCGCTTTAGCACGAAAGCGCCCGGCAGATAGTCTATCAGAACCGCACTTTCACGCCGTTGCCGCAATTCTCGATCGTCCCTCACCGGAAACGCAGGTTCTGCCGCGTGAGTTGCTCGACCGAGGAGCATCCCATCAGTCTCATGCCGCGTTCGATTTCCATGCGCATCAATTCAAGAGCGCGTTCGACCCCGGCCTGTCCGGCGGCTGCGAGCGGGAACAGATAGTAGCGGCCGAGCCCGACCGCCTTTGCTCCCACCGAGAGTGCCTTGAGCACATGGGTGCCGCGCTGCACGCCGCCGTCCATCATGACGTCGATCCGGTCCCCAACGGCGTCGACCACCTCGGCCAGCTGGTCGAATGCGGTTCGGGAGCCGTCGAGCTGACGGCCGCCATGGTTGGAAAGCACAATCCCGGTGCAGCCGATTTCCACCGCGCGCTTGGCGTCCTCGACCGACATTACCCCTTTCAGGCAGAATTGCCCGTCCCAATATTGCACCATCTCGGCGACGTCGTCCCACGACATCGAGGGGTCCAGCATCTCCGTGAAATACTTGCTGATCGACATCACGCCGCCGCCCATATCGACGTGGTTTTCGAGCTGCGGCAGCCTGAAACGCTCGTGCAAAAAATAATTGATCGCCCATGACGGCTTCACGGCGAATTGGGTGATGCCGGCGGGATTGAGCCTGAAGGGGATGGCGAAGCCCGTTCGCTTGTCACGTTCGCGATTGCCGCCGGTGATGCTGTCCACGGTCAGCATCATCACGTCTATGCCCGCCTGCTTGGCGCGCGCCATCATTTCACGGTTCAGGCCGCGATCCTTGTGGAAGTAGAACTGGTAGATCTGCGGCCCGCCGCTGATGCGGCGCGCTTCTTCCAGGCTGACGGTCCCGAGCGAGGAGACACCGAACATCGTGTCGAACCTGGCGGCAGCCGCCGCGACGGCGCGTTCGCCCTCGTGGTGGAACAGGCGCTGGAGCGCCGTCGGCGAGCAATAGACCGGCATGCCCAGTTTCTGGCCCATGACGGTCACCGACATGTCGATACCATTCACGCCGCGCAGGACGTTGGGCACCAGGTCGCAGCTTTCGAAAGCGGCCGTATTGCGGCGATGGGTAACCTCGTCGTCGGCCGCGCCGTCGATATAGTTGAAGATGGGTCCCGGCAGCCGCTGCTTCGCCATGCGGCGGAAGTCGCGGAAGTTGTGGCAGTTCCTCAGACGCATCCGTGCCTCTATTCGCTTGAAGAGAACCGGCACTAGCACAACGACGGCGAATGTTCAGGCGGGGCCGGTGGCAAAACACAATATGCGGGTTTTACGATCAGCTCGATCGCCTCGCCCACATACAAACACCGGCCGGATATATCCGGCCGGTGTTTGTGGGTCGGAGCGGGGCCGTGTCACCCCGCTCTGTCGTCGTCTCAGGAAGTAGGTAGTGAGATCGCCCCGGGCGACGGCGCCTTACCGGCTCGGTCTGGCCACCGGTCCCTCAATACCGATACTGGTCGGGCTTGTAGGGGCCGTCGACGGTGACGCCGATATAGTCGGCCTGTTCGGGGGCGAGCTCGGTGAGCTTGACGCCGACACGGTCGAGATGCAGCCGCGCCACCTTCTCGTCGAGATGCTTGGGCAGGACGTAGACCTTGTTCTCGTAACTCTCGCCCTTGGTCCAAAGCTCCATCTGCGCCAGGACCTGGTTGGTGAACGACGCCGACATCACGAAGGAGGGGTGCCCGGTGGCATTGCCCAGGTTCAAGAGCCGACCCTCGGACAGAAGAACGATCCGGTTCCCCGAGGGCATCTCGACCATGTCCACCTGGTCCTTGATATTGGTCCATTTGTGGTTCTTCAGCGCGGCCACCTGGATCTCGTTGTCGAAGTGGCCGATATTGCCGAGGATCGCCATGTCCTTCATCTCGCGCACGTGCTCGACGCGGATGACGTCGCGATTGCCGGTCGTGGTGATGAAGATGTCGGCGGTCTTCACCTCGTCCTCGAGCCGGACCACCTCGAAGCCGTCCATCGCCGCCTGCAGCGCGCAGATCGGGTCGATCTCGGTCACCTTCACCCGCGCGCCCGCGCCCCGCAGCGATGCTGCCGAACCCTTGCCGACGTCGCCATAGCCGCAGACCACCGCGACCTTGCCGGCCATCATCGTGTCGGTGGCCCGACGAATCCCGTCGACCAGGCTTTCCTTGCAGCCGTACTTGTTGTCGAACTTCGACTTGGTCACGCTGTCGTTGACGTTGATCGCCGGGAACGGGAGCTCACCCTTCTCCATCATCTTGTAGAGCCGGTGCACGCCGGTCGTGGTCTCTTCGCTGACGCCGCGGATCCGATCGCGCTGCTTCACAAACCAGCCGGGGCTGGCGGCCATCCGCTTCTTGATCTGCGCAAAGAGCGCCTCCTCCTCTTCCGAGCCCGGCTCGGCGATGAGGTCGGTCTCGCCTTCCTCGACCCGGGCTCCCAACAGGACGTAGAGCGTGGCGTCGCCGCCGTCGTCCAGGATCAGGTTGGCGCCGTCCTCGAACAGGAAGATACGGTCGCAATAGTCCCAGTACTCTTCCAGCGTCTCGCCCTTGACCGCGAAGACCGGCGTGCCTCCGGCCGCGATCGCCGCCGCGGCGTGGTCCTGCGTCGAGAAGATGTTGCACGATGCCCAGCGAACCTCGGCGCCCAGTGCGACCAGCGTCTCGATCAACACCGCCGTCTGGATCGTCATGTGCAGGGAGCCGGCGACCCGCGCCCCCTTCAGCGGTTTCGAGGCGCCGTACTCCGCCCGAAGTGCCATCAGCCCGGGCATCTCCGTCTCCGCGATGTCAATCTCGCGACGCCCGTAGTCGGCAAGCGAGATGTCACGGATCGCGCAATCCTCCGGGGTGAATGTCTCGGGTTTGTTCATATCTGTTTGCCTTTCCGTTTGGGGTCGTTTTGCCTACTCGGCCGCCTGGGACGCACCGAAGGTGCGGGCCAACTCGTCGGCCAGATCCGTCTTCTCCCAGGAGAAGCCGCCGTCGGAGTCCGGCTCGCGCCCGAAATGGCCGTAGGCCGCGGTGCGGGCGTAGACGGGCTTGAGAAGCCCCAGGTGCTCGCGAATGCCGCGCGGGGTCAGCCGCACCATTTCGCGCAGGATCGACGACAGCTTGTCCGTATCCACGCGTCCCGTACCGAGGGTCTCGACATAGAGCGCGACCGGATCCGGCATGCCGATGGCATAGGCGAGCTGGATCTGGCACTTGTCAGCAAGTCCCGCAGCCACGACGTTCTTGGCGAGATAGCGGGCGGCATAGGCGGCCGAACGGTCGACCTTGGTCGGGTCCTTGCCCGAGAAGGCGCCGCCGCCATGGGGAGCCGCACCGCCATAGGTGTCGACGATGATCTTGCGGCCGGTCAGCCCGGCGTCGCCGTCCGGCCCGCCGATCACGAACTTGCCGGTGGGGTTCACGATCAGCCGGTCGTCGGGCACCGACCAGCCTTCGGGGAAGACCGCGGCGATATACGGCTTGACGATCGCGCGCACTTCTTCCTGGCTGATGTCCTCGGCGTGCTGGGTGGACACGACGACGGTGTCGAGCCCGACGGGCTTGCCGTCGCGGTATTTGAGCGTCACCTGGCTCTTGGCGTCGGGGCCGAGATTGGGCTGCTTGCCCGACTTCCGGTCCTCGGCCATCAGCCGCAGGATGCGGTGCGAGAACTGGATCGGAGCCGGCATCAATTCGTCGGTCTCGTCGCAGGCATAGCCGAACATGATGCCCTGATCGCCGGCACCTTCCTCGCCCTTGTCGCCTTCGTCGACACCCATGGCGATGTCGGCCGACTGCTCGTGCAGCAGGTTGTTGACGGCGCAGGTCCTCCAGGAGAAGCCCTTCTGCTCGTAGCCGATGTCCTTGATCGCCTGGCGCGCGATCTCCTCGATATGCTGGCGCACCTCGTCGGGGCCGCGCACCTCGCCGGCGATGGTCACATGGTCGGTCGTGGCCAGCGTTTCGCAGGCGACGCGGCAGTTGGGGTCGGCGGACAGGTAGGCATCCAGCACGGCGTCCGAAATCCTGTCGCAGAGCTTGTCGGGGTGCCCCTCGGACACCGATTCACTGGTGAAAAGCCAGGTCTTGTCGCTCATCTCGTTCCTCTCCTTGCTTTGAAATGGGATGATTGCTGTTTCGCGGTCAGGCGATCTTGCGCGCGTCCTCGTCTGCGGCGCTGCGGTCGGGCACATAGGCCAGGTTCGGCGCCAGCCAGCGCTCGATCTCGGCCAGTTCCATGCTCTTTCGCCGGGCATAGTCAGCCGCCTGATCGGGGCCGATCCGGCCGATTCCGAAATAGCGGGCCTCGGGGTGGGCGAAGTAGAAGCCGGACACCGCGGCCGCCGGCCACATCGCACAGCTTTCGGTCAGTTCGATTCCCGTATGGCGAGGCGCCTCGAGCATCGAAAACAGCGTACGCTTTTCGGTATGGTCCGGGCAGGCGGGATAGCCTGGCGCGGGGCGGATGCCGCGATACCGCTCGGCGATCAGCGCTTCGTTGTCGAGCTTCTCATCCGAGGCATAGCCCCAGAGCGAGCGGCGCACACGGGCATGCAGGGCCTCAGCGAAAGCCTCGGCGATGCGGTCGCCGAGCGCCTGAACCATGATCGAGTCGTAGTCGTTGCCGTCCGCCTTGAAACGCTGGGACAGGTCGTGAACCTCGGAACCTGCGGTCACGGCAAAGCCGCCGATCCAATCGTCAATGCCTTTCGGCGCCACGAAATCGGCCAGGCACATATTGGGCCTGTCGGCCGATTTCCGACCCTGCTGGCGAAGCTGCGGCAGGCGTGCCGCCTCCGACTTGCGGTCCTCGCCCGTCCACACGACCACGTCATCGCCGTCCCGGTTGGCGGGCCAGAGGCCGACCACTGCGCGGGGCGTGAACCAGCCCTCGGCCATGATCCGCTCGAGCATCGCCGTGGCGTTGTCGTAGAGTTCGCGCGCCGTGGGTCCCCTGTCGGGATCCTCAAGGATGGCGGGAAACTTGCCGCGCATTTCCCAGGTGCTGAAGAAGGGCGTCCAATCGATGTAGCCGACGAGCGCTTCGAGCGGCATGTCGTCGATGACGGACAGGCCGGGCGTCTGCGGGGCCGGCGGACTGTACTTGTCCCACCCTCCGTCGAAGGCGTTCGCGCGGGCTTCCGCGATCGGTATCGTCGGACGGTCGCCGCCGCGGCCTGCCGCCGCGCGTAGCCGCTCCTGCTCGGTCGCGACGTCGGCCAGATAGTCGGGACGGGCCGATTTCGACAGCAGGCGTGAGACCACGCCGACCGCTTTCGAGGCATCGTCGACATGGATCACGCCGTGCGCGTATTCCGGGGCGATCCTCAGCGCGGTGTGCTTCTTCGACGTGGTGGCGCCGCCGATCAAAAGGGGTAAGTCGAAATTCTGCCGCTTCATCTCGGACGCGACTTCGACCATGCGGTCGAGCGAGGGGGTTATGAGGCCGGAAAGCCCGATGATGTCGGCCTTCTCCTCGCGCGCCCTGGCGAGGATATCCTCCGTGGGAACCATCACGCCCAGATCGACAACGTCGTAGTTGTTGCATTGCAATACGACGCCGACGATGTTCTTGCCGATGTCGTGGACGTCACCCTTGACGGTGGCCATCAGCACCTTGCCTTTGGCGGAGGTGTCGCCGGCCCTCTTCTTCTCCTCCTCCATGTAGGGCAGGAGATGCGCCACGGCGGTCTTCATCACCCGGGCCGACTTCACCACCTGCGGCAGGAACATCTTGCCGGCGCCGAAGAGGTCGCCGACGACGTTCATGCCGTCCATGAGCGGCCCTTCGATCACGTCGAGCGGTTTTTCCGCCCGCTGGCGGCATTCCTCGGTGTCGTCGACGACGAAATCGGTGATCCCGTGGACGAGCGCGTGCTCCAGCCGCTTCTCGACCGGCAGCTCGCGCCACTTGGGATCTTCCTTCTTGGCCGCCTCGCCGGAGCCCTTGTACTTGTCGGCGATCTCCAGCAATCGCTCGGTCGCGTCGTCGCGACGGTTCAAAAGCACGTCCTCGACCCGCTCACGCAACTCGTCGGGAATGTCGTCATAGACGGTGATCTGGCCGGCATTCACGATGGCCATGTCCATGCCCAGCGGGATCGCGTGGTAGAGGAAGGCCGAATGCATCGCCTCGCGCACCGCGTTGTTGCCGCGGAAGCTGAACGAGACGTTCGACAGCCCGCCCGAAACGTGGCAGTGCGGCATCGCCTCCTTGATCATGCGGGTGGCTTCGAAGAAGGCCACTGCGTAATCGTTGTGCTCTTCGATCCCGGTCGCCACGGCGAAGATGTTGGGGTCGAAGATGATGTCCCAAGGGTCGAAGCCGGCCTTCTCGGTCAGGAGGTCGTAGCAGCGCTTGCAAATGTCGAACTTGTGTTGGGCGGTCTCGGCCTGACCATTCTCGTCGAAGGCCATGACGACCACGGCGGCACCGTAGCGGCGCACGGTCCGGGCCTGCTCGAGGAACGCCTTTTCACCCTCCTTGAGCGAGATCGAGTTGACGACCGAGCGGCCCTGGACACATTTGAGCCCGGCTTCGATCACCTCGAACTTCGAGCTGTCGATCATCACGGGGACACGCGAGATGTCGGGCTCCGAGGCGATGAGGTTGAGAAAGGTCGTCATCGCCTCGGCCGAATCGAGCAGCCCCTCGTCCATGTTCACGTCGATGATCTGGGCGCCGTTCTCGACCTGCTGGCGCGCCACTTCGAGCGCGGCGGCATAGTCGCCGGCCATGATCAGCTTCTTGAACTTCGCCGAGCCGGTAACGTTGGTCCGCTCGCCGATATTGATGAAATTTGCGATCCCGGTCATGCGGCGCTCTCGTGTTGGGCCTCGGCACCCGAGACCTCGAACAGCTCAAGCCCGCTGAGGCGCATCCGCTTCACTTTCGGTGGAACGGCGCGCGGTGCCTTGTTCTTCACCGCTTCGGCGATGGCCGCGATGTGCTCGGGCGTGGTGCCGCAGCAGCCGCCGACGATGTTGACAAGACCGGACTCGGCCCATTCGCCGAGATGCTGCGCGGTCTCCTCGGGCGTCTCGTCGTAGCCGCCCATCTCGTTGGGCAGGCCCGCGTTGGGATAGGCGCTGACGCGGGTGTCGACGACCTGTGACAGCGTGCGGATGTGCTGGCGCATCTCGCCGGCGCCCAGTGCGCAGTTGAGCCCGATGGAGAATGGGCGCGCATGGCTCATCGACGCCCAGAACGCCTCGGGCGTCTGGCCGGTCAGCGTGCGGCCCGAACGATCCGTGATGGTGCCCGAGATCATCAGCGGGGGTACCGCAAGACCTTCCTCGCGCAGCGATTCGACGGCGTAGATGGCGGCCTTGGCGTTCAGCGTGTCGAAGATCGTCTCGATCAGAAGCAGATCCGCCCCCGCCTCGACCAGCGCCCGCGCCGCCTCGCCATAGGCGTGGGCGAGGTCGTCGAAGGTGACGCTGCGAAAGCCCGGATCGTTCACGTCCGGACTGATCGAGGCAGTCTGGTTGGTGGGCCCGATCCCGCCGGCGACCCAGCGCGGACGGTCGGGCGTGGCCACGGCATCGGCCGCCTCGCGCGCCAGCCGCACGCTCTCGGCGTTCATCTCGGCCACCAGATGCTGCATGGAATAATCGGCCTGGCTGACCGCGTTGGCGCCGAAAGTGTTGGTGCACAGGATATCTGCGCCGGCCTCGAGGAAGGCGGCATGGATGCCGCGGATCATCTCGGGTGCGGTCAGGCTGAGAAGCTCGTTGTTTCCGCCGACGTCGACAGGATGGTCCTTGAAGCGGTCGCCGCGATAGGCGGCTTCGTCCGGCTTTTCCCGTTGGATCATCGTTCCCATGGCGCCATCGAGCACAAGTATGCGCTCGGCTGCGTGTCTTTCGATATCGTCTGTCATCGGCTCCGTCCTCTTACGCGGCCCGTTCGGCGCTGATCCGCGCAGGCAGACCCAGCGCGCGGCAGATCGCCAGACTTACATCGGGCTTGTTCAGGGTATAGATATGAAAGTCCCTAACGCCCTCGGCAGCAAGACGGCGGCACTGTTCGCCGGCGAGGCTCGCCGCCACCATTGCGCGTATGTCGGGCGCATCGTCCAGCCCGTCGAACATAGTCTCCATCCAGTCGGGAATCGAGGCCCCGCAGCCTTCCGAGAACCGCTTGAGGCTGGCGAAATTGGCGACCGGCATGATCCCCGGCACGATGGGCGCCTCGATACCTGCGGCACGAGCGCGGTCGATGAAGCGCAGGATCGTGTCGGTGTCGAAGACATATTGCGTGATCGCCCGCGATGCGCCGGCGTCGAGCTTGCGCTTGAGGTGGTCGAGATCGCTTTGCGCACTGGCCGCTTCGGGATGCACTTCCGGATAGGCGGCAACGGCGATGTCGAAATCGGCCACCTGTCTTAGGCCAGCCACCAGTTCGGCCCCATCGCGATAGCCGTCGGCGGCAAGGACCTGGCCCTCGGGCAGGTCGCCGCGCAGTGCCACGATCTTGCGCACGCCTGATTCCCAAAGGCGCTCAGCCTGGGCGTCGAGTTCGGCGCGGCTTGCGCCGACACAGGTCAGATGATGGGCAACGGGTAGGCCGGTACGCCGGCGCACCATCTCGACCACGTGTGCCGTGCGGTCGCGTGTGGTTCCCCCGGCGCCATAGGTGACCGAGAAGTATTTGGGTCCGGCGCTGGCGAGCCGGGTGACCGTGTGGGCGAGATTGTCGATGCCGCGCTTGGTCTTCGGCGGGAACAGTTCGAACGATACGGCGATGGGGTGTTCGGCGAGAGGTCCGCCCATGCGGATTGCTCCGTGTTTGCTCTGTGACCTGAAAAGCGATGTGGCGGGGCGGCGTGCACCGGGCACGCCGCCCTCCACCTTGATCACGCGGGCTTGCGAAACAGCTGGATGCCCCAGGCCAGATGGCCGTCGTCGGCCGCTTTGACCCAGTTCGCGAGTCCGACAGCCATCTTGTCGAGATACCTGGTCGAAACACCGCTTTCGCGCAGCTTGTCGTAGTTGACCAGCAGCTCCTCGCGCACCCGGTCGTAGTGGGTACGCAACTGGTCGGTCATGTCCTCCTGGCCCAGTACCTGGAAGCCGCGCGCCTCCGCGGCCTCGCGGTAGAAGCGGAACGAGCCGAGGCTGTTGAGCTGCAGCCGGTCGTAGACCGGTTGCAGAACGCCCTCGGGCACGTTGTCTGCCTGGCAGGGGTCGGTGAAGACGAAGTGGCCGCCCGGCTTGAGCACGCGCCAGACCTCGTCGAGCACCGTCTCACGCTGGTCGGAATGCAGGATCGCATCCTGGCTCCACACGACGTCATAGCTGGCGTCGGCCTGGGGGATATCCTCGAAGACCCCGTGCACGACGTCGATCTTATCGGCAAGACCGGCACCACGGGTTTTGGCGCGGTTATAGTCGTTCTGGGTCTCGGAGATGTTCAGGCACGTCGCCGTGCACCCGTACGTTTTGCAGACCCGGCGCATCGCCCCGCCATAGCCCGCGCCGATATCGAGGATGCGCGTGGACTCGTTCAGGCCGGGAACGGTGGCCGCCATGCGATCGACGGTCTCGTCGCTCGCCGCGCGGATGTTCCGGGTGTTCCCGTAGATGCCGATATGCAGATCCTCTCCGCCCCAGATGGTCGAATAGAAGGTGTCTGCATCGTCGCTGTCGTAATAGCCTTCGGCAATGTCGCGCACGTCCGTTTCGCCCGGCTGGCGCTTGCCACTGCCCCAGCGCACGAGGTGCATCGTCGATTTCTCGGCGACATGGACGAAGAAATCCGGATCGTTCTCCGCATAGGTTTCCTGAAAGTCGCCATAGGTGCGCACGCGCTGGAAGCCGGCCTCGGACAGGAGGCGGCGGACGTAGTTCTTGCGGATCGGGCACAGGTTCAGCGTGTACTGCGCCCCATCGGGGAAGCTGTATTGCATTCGCACGAGGCCTTCATCGATATAGGAGGGCTCCGCGCTGACTTTGTCGCCGCAGTAGTAGTATTTGTGCTTCGAAGAGAAACCTTCGTCGAGCATCGTGTCGTAGTTGCGCTGATCGATAATCAGGACGCCGTCATGCTTCAGCGCGGCGTAGAACTCGGCGAGCGCACGGCGGCGGTCGGCCTCTTCATACAGATGGGTGAAAGAGTTGCCGAGGCAGATGATCGCATCGTACTTGCCCTGGATGTCGCGGTTGAGCCAGCGCCAGTCGGCCTGCACGGTCTTGAGGATCAGGCCGCGCGCCTGGCCGTTCTCGAAGGCCTTGGCAAGCATCGCCGCTGAACCGTCGGCGGAGGTCACGTTGAAGCCGGCCTCGGTCAGCCGCACCGAGTGGAAGCCGGTGCCGCTCGCCACGTCGAGCACGGTCTCCTTCCCGCGTGCCCTCAAAACGTCGATGAAGAACTGGCCCTCGCTTTCGGCGCGCGCCCGCCAGTCGATCAGTTCGTCCCACTTCTCGACGAAGCTCATCACGTACTCGTTGCGATACTGATCGGTCTCGCGATCCTGAAGCGGGTCGCCGCTGTACACTTGGTCGGTCAGCTTAAGTTCCGTGTTCATCGCACTCGAATCGGACATGCCGTCTCCTCTCTTCATTGCGTGTTTGCATCTCCGGATCGCTCCGACTCGGCTTGCAGCGAATGCAGGCGCCAGAGGCACAGTTTCAGATCGGCGGTAGCCGGATGGCCAGCGGGGCAGGACGCCCATGATGCAGTCCGAGACGTTCCCGCCGCGGAAGATGCTGCCATCGATTAGTTCGATTTGCTAAGCGTCGCGTTTGCTGACGCTGGCTGATTTCGAATGGATACAGGAAAGGGGGGCCAAAACTCAAGGCCTGTGGACGAAGTTCATGAAAATAATATAATTCGTCTTCCGAATTAAAATGTTTGGCACGGTGTCCAGTCGCCCCCGCGAGCCCGGGTCGGGCCGCGCATACGCCCGGTTCGTCACCGGTATTTCCGGTGCTCGGAAGGCGGTCAGAGTTCCTCTCGTTGACCGCCCTTGGAGCGCGCCGCCGGCCGATCAGCCGTAGCCGAACAACTGCGCCACGGGACCGGTATGGTCGCCGACGCGGCGCCCCTTCCTCCCACGCGGCAAAGCGCCGATTCTGCTTTGCCAGCGAGGCGATGTGCCACACGGGATCGCGGATCGGCACGATGAAGCGAGCATCGCGGAACAGCGTCTTCAGATAGCGTAGGCGGATGACGAACCAGTTCCGGAGCCAGGGTATGGGAACGAGGGGGAAGTCAGGACTGTCGTCTCGAAATGGCGGGCGACGAGCTCGAGCAGGAAGATGCCTAGTCTGACAATGCCGGCAATGTAGATTGGCCGCTTAACCGCCGATGCCGCGATCCGTACCGCAAGCGGGCGGGGCCACCTCATCGTTGCTGTCAAAGTCCTATTTCAGAACAACCGGCGCTCTTGGCCAGCGCATGCCTGCGCTTTCCGCCTTCCCTCGACATCGTCCCGCGAGGGCGCGGCAATACGTTCCGCCATGCGATGATGTTGCCCCTTCACCCCTCACAGCTCCGCCGGCGAACGTCGTGCTCGCCGGCGGCTTGTCTCAATTCAACCCATCCTGGAGTGTCAGTTCGCGGCCGGGACGGGGCAGCTCAGGTCGCCTTCCTCGCAATTCAGGTAGCCTTCGAAATCCTTGACACGGGATTGCGTCAGATCGTCCATGCACTGCGCGACAAGCATCGGCATTATGCTTCCTCCGGCCGCACCTGCAGTCTGGAAACTGCACTCCGCATCCCGGAACTTGATCCAGTCGCGCTGCGCTTGAACGAGGAGCTTCTTGGTGTCTGCATCATCCGACAGGCGGGCTTCAATCCGCTTGTAAAGCTTATTGAGAGTCTTGTCGGATTTGTTGAGCGCGGCATCGGCGCATTCGGTCATGGCGGCCTGACTCTCGGCGTTGTCGTAACACTTGTCCTGAGCGAATGCGAAAGCCGGCGCTGCCAGAACGATGGCAGCAGTCAGCGTTGCGGTTTTCATCGATTACCTCCGTCCAGAATCCAACCGTTGGCGGGCCGGGCGCGCGCGCCTTAATCTCACCTAAGGTGTCCGTCACCGCCGCGGTCGGCTGCCGCGAAATCTCTCATGACCTGGTTCATGAATTCATCGCGGCTGGCGCGGCCGTCGCCGTTCGCGTCGAGGGCTGCGAACTGCTCCGGTGTCAGCACCTCCGTCACCTCAGCTTCGACAAGAAAACCGTCCCCGTTGCTGTCGAGCCTGGCGAAGCTTTCCGTCATAAATATCCTGTATTCCTCCTGGCTGACGCCGCCGTCACTATTGGTGTCGAGCTGGTTGAGATGGCCTTCATGCATCGCCGGGGCCTGTTGTGCCGCCGCCAAGCCGGCGCCGGTCAGGAGGGTTATTGCGGCAGTAAGAATCACCTTATGCATCGGATATCCTCCTTATCTTAGCGACAGGCCAAACGGTTGCCGAGAAAGCCGCCGCCGCCGATACCGACGGCCTCGCCGATGATGCGACCTGTGCCGCCACCGATCGTGCTGCCGATCAGCCCGCCGACAATGGCGCCGCCGACGGTGCCGGCGATGCACCCGAACTCGTGGTTGCGCGCCTGCACTTGCGGGTCCGGGCTGGCCTGACAGCCCGCCAACAGCAGGGCCGCGCCAGCGAAGCCGATTACATTTCGCTTAATCATTCCCTCACCTGTCGTTTCGTGTTTCGCCCCCGTGCGCCTCGTGGTTTGCCAGTGCACAGAGGCACTTAGCCAAACATACCACATGTAGGATGAAACATATAAACGATGTGGTTTCACCGATGACGGCAGAGAAAATGATCAGTTTCTGAAAAATAATGGATTTTTGATATGCCACCAGTCAAACGGGAAGAATGTCATTATTAATTCACGTAACGTTATGAAATACAATTTGAAATATATGTATTTTACGCCAACTTCTTAGCCATATGATGGATGAAACGTTCCCAGCTTCTTGAATTCTGAAGACGATTGTTAAAAAATGCTCACGGCGAGGGATGCTGGAATATTGCTTCGAACCGGGGGGCTCGTGATCGGCTTTGGGACAAAGCCGTCTCGTTGAGAAACGAACCTATGGAGGGGGCAACGTTGACCGAATCCGCTGGCAGCTTGTTGAGCAGCGTTCCGGACGAATGGGGACCCAAGTTCGAGACGACCAGCGGTGCCGTCACGCGCACGTTGACAGGGCCCAATTCGATCAATTTCAACGCACCTTCCCATATGGCGCTGGTGATGCTGACGCCACAACCCGGACGGGAGGTTGCACTCAATTCGGATACGAGATCGCAATTTCTGGCTCCGGTTGGCACGGTTGAGATTGTTCCTTGCAACGCCGAGCTTTTTGCGCGCTGGAAGGTTCCGAAAGAAAACCTGCTGTTGGCCTTGGCACCCGAACAACTCAACCAACTGGCAGGTCTGGAATTCGAGAGGGACGATTTTGAGTTCCGGCCTCCTGCGACCGGCCATGTCGATGAGAAGGCGCTATTTCTCGCCCATCTGGTAAAAGATGAAATTCAGCGAGGGAAATCGATAAACCATCTCTATATGGATTCCCTTCTTACCGTCTTCTCCACCTACCTCCTGCGCAATTATTCGACGCTTCAAGATCGTCCCACATCCCGACATCGAGGGGGGCTTTCGCCCAAAGCCTGGCGTGACGTTCAGGATTATATCAGGGCCAATATCGGTGAACGGTTGTCGGTCGAACGGCTGGCATTGTTCGCCGGTTTATCGCCCAGCCATTTTCTGCGCGCCTTCAAGCAGACAGCCGGCCAATCACCCCATCAATATATCCTCACGACACGCCTCGAGGTGGCCGAGCACCTTGTGATCACGACAGACATGCCCCTGGTCGAAATCGCTAGCCTCACCGGATTTGCCAACCACAGTCACCTGACTGCATCCATGCGACGCCACAAACTGACGACGCCAAGCGCCCTGCGTCGCAATCGCATCCTTCGTGGAGCAGGAACATGACGGTACCTCAAGGAGAAGCGTATAACGAAGCTCGCGATCCAGGCGGCTGATCAGTTCATGCCGAGATTGCCGGCTGCACGATGGACGGCACCAGCGCCTGTGACGACTGCCCGTGGGCTGCAAGGTCGACGGCCCTGATGTGAGCGTGCCAACCATCGATGACGAGCCGTAACTCGACAAGGAGAGGAATCCCAACTTTGATTCGGGAGACAACTGCAACGCCCCGGGGTGTCACGGTCCCGGCTGTGATCCCGAAAATGCAGGCTGGGACCGCAGATCTGCTGCGGCGCTCGCAGGCGCAACGCAGTGACACGCAATGCGCTCGGGCCGTCGATGTGCGGCGCGGCCTGAGACGCCATCCACATCACTGGGCAGAACGAGCCGCCACGAAGGAGCATTTGAGAAATGAGAATTCCTGCATTTGCTGCGGTGGTGACCGCTTCGCTGACACTTGCCGGGTGCGCGAGCAATGACGGACCATGGGTCAAGGATGACACACCGCGTTCGGACGCCGACCAGGCGTTGGCCGATTGCAAATATCAGGCCGAGGCGGCGACGATCGGAATTGGCGCAAACGATCACCCGAGGACCTGGGGTGATGCCATCGCGGATGGAATCGGCGACGGCGTGGTGCAGGCCATGGATGAGGCCGAGCTCGTCAAATCCTGTATGGAGGCAAGGGGCTTCCGACGATAGGACGTAGAAACAATCGGAAGGAAGACGGGATCATGTACACGCAGAATCGAACACTCTTTACGGCTTTCTTCATTGTATTGGCGGGTATCACAACCGCGGGAGCTCAAATGACCTCCGAGATGAATAAAACACTCGACGCTTTCTTCGGCGAACACGCACAGTATCAGAAGTTCTTCAAGGATCTGAAGAAGGCCGTCGCCGCGGATGACAAGCAGACCGCCGCTTCATTGGTCGGCTATCTGCTCACGGCGCGGATTAATGGCAAGGCAGCATCGATCAGAGATGCCGCTCATTTGGCGAATTGCGAGAAGGTCTTCACTGCCAAGGTAAAGAAAGCCGCCGGCAAGCAGACCTGTCCGAGCCGTTTACCAACTGGCAGGGCGTCGTGATCGGCGACGGAGAAGTCTCGTTTGGTGGCGTCTGCAGCCATGATGCGCGCGAACAGCAGACCGTCAGGGCCATCGCAGTCCACGACTGACCGTAGTAAAGGCGATCGCCCTAAGCAGCCTGCCGCTGCGCCGGGCGACCATTCGGAAATGGTGAAGAATGCTGCACTGCTGTTTTATTCTAAGCCCATATTTGAGACCTTAGGCGCCTGGCTTTGCCAGCTTCGCCTTCCAAACACGTGTTGATCGAGTGAAATGAGCAACCAAAATCGGATTCTGCGCCTTGTCATGGCGCTCCTTGTCATCGCTCTTGGAACAACGGCATTTGCCCAAGATGCTGGCTCTGACCCGGTCGGGGAGGACGCCGGCATATCTTTCTTTCCGTCCGAAAGCGTGCGCGACGTCGAAAACATCCTCAATCAGCTCACCGAATCTGGTGAAGAAGGTATCCAGCCCCTGGAGGAGCTGCTGGAGCCGGCGAACACCAACAGCCCCCGCGATACGATCATCAGCTTTGTCAAGCTGACCCAGCGCTACTACGACCTGCTGCGACAGGACACATACACGCGAGAGGACGCGGCGGAACTGCAGCATCTCTACGACGAGATGCAGTGGTTCTTCGATCTCAGGAACGTCGCGCCTTCATTGCGCCAGGACGTCGCGGTGAACGACGCCGTTTATCTGCGCGAGATCATAGACCGGATCGGCCTGCCCCCGCTTGAAAATATCCCAAACCGGGAACAGATGCTCGCCGCAATCGACCAGGGCCACGCGCCGGCCTGGAAGATCGAGAACAGTCCCCTGGAGATCGTACGGATCGACGAGGGGTCGAATCAGGGAAAGTATCTGTTCAGCGAGGAAACGGTCGAGAGCGTCGAAGACCTATACTGGCGGCTCAGATCGTTTCCCTATCGCACCACGGCCGCTGAAGGGTTCTACGAAGCATCTTTTCTGACGCCCGACCCCACCCTCCAGGCATGGACGGACGGGTTGCCGGGCTGGCTGCACAAGGACGTCCTGGGACAGACCGTCTGGCAGTGGATCGCCATGATCGCTCTCTTTGTCCTGGCGATTCTGGCAATCTGGCTTCTGTGGTCGATCCTCAAACGCCTGACGCGGAACGCTTCGGCCCTGACACGGGATTCGATACTGCTTCTCGTGCCGCTTTTTGCAGCTCTGGTCAGCTTTGCGCTCTATGACCTGATCGGGGACAAGATCTTCATCACCGGCCTGGTGTTTCAGAGCGCGGTTTATGTCATCTATGGCATGGCGCTTATAGCGACGATCATCTTCATTTTCTCGCTTGGGACAGTGTCGATCGATCTGTCTGCCGCCACCGAATATGCAAAGCAGCGCCCATCCGATGTCCATCTTGTCGCCCTTGGTATTCGCGTTCTCAGCATCGTTGCGATTATCGCCGTCCTGCTGCAGGGAATGCGCCTCATGGGCTTTTCTCTGGCCACGATCGTCGCCAGCGCCGGTGTCACCGGTCTTGCGGTCGCGCTCGCCGCGCAAAACACGCTGAAGAACGTCTTCGGCAGCCTCATGCTGCTTTTGGACAAGCCATTCGAGGTCGGCCAGCGGATCAAGATCCGGGGCTACGACGGCGTTGTTGAAGATATCGGCATGCGCTCCACGCGGCTGCGTCTGCTCAGTGGCCATCTCGTCAGCATTCCCAATGAAAACGTGGCCGAGATGGATATCGAGAATGTTGACATGCGTCCTTCGATCAAACGCACGATCAACATTCCCCTGCCTCGCGATGCATCCCTGGAGAAAATCCAGCGCGCGGTGACGATCTTGCAGGAAATCCTGGCCGTACCCGGTTCCGGCAGGGCGAAAACCGACGGGCAGCCCTCGTCGCAAAGGCAATCGCATGATGAGAAAGTGTCATCTGCACGGCACCCGAATGAAGCGATCAATCATCCGGATCAGCCGCCGCGCGTCTTCTTCGATGAAATCAATCCGGATTCTCTCAACCTCAACGTCACATACGCGTATAGTCCGCCAGACTACCCGGCCTATCTGGAGCACGCCCAGATGATCAATCAGGAGATTCTCCGCCGCTTCCGCGAAGAAGGCATCTAGCCGGGTGTCTCCGGCGCGGCCAGTCAAGACCGTAAATACCTCACCGGCCAACGCTTCCGTCCGATCTTTGAATCAGCCGTCAGACGTCCAGGGGAAGACAAGACATGAGATTCACAGGTTTATCGATACCGGCCGTTGGTGCGTGTAGCTGAAATGATGGCGCTGCCTTTCGCAACACTCTTCATCGGCATCCTGTGCGCATGGTGGGACTACCGTTCCTGGGCGATCGGCCTGTGGGCGATCACGCTCGTTCTCATGATCGTGCTTTTCCTGCTTCACGCAACCGATCCCCTGGGCCTGCAGTTCTGAGGTATGAATGCTTGACGGCAGCGCCAGATTTTTGAACGCGTTAGCGCTTCTCGGCATCAGCGCCCTGCTGACATTTGCGTTTATTGACCAGGTCGTCTTCTTCGACCTCCCATGCCCGCTATGCATCCTGCAGCGACTTGGCTTTGCGCTCGCCGGGTTTGGCTTCGTCCTGAACCTGATGTGGGGCGCGCGTCCCGGCCACTACGCCCTGTCCATCCTTGCTTCGGTTGCCGGCGCGACGGCGGCTGGAAGACAGGTTCTGCTTCATATCGTTCCTGGAAGCGGCTCCTACGGGCAACCCTTGTTCGGGTTGCATTTCTATACATGGGCGTTCATCGCCTTCACGATGATCATCATCTGGTGTGCGTTGCTGCTGGCGATCGACCGTCAGTTTCTGCCCCGGGGAAAAGCGTCGCCAGGACACCAAAACGCCGGCTCCGCGGCGCACTCGGTTGCCCCGGCCCGGAAATTGATCGTCGTGTTCCCGGTTGCGTTTTTTGCTCTGCTGGTCGGCTTGAACGCGCTCTCGACGTTCCTTGAATGCTCGACCGGCATTTGCCCCGCCGACCCCTCCCACTACGAATTGCTACGATGAGGGAATTTGCGCCACGTCTGCAACGGCATTTTGGGAGGGTGGAAACTGATGCTTTTCGTCGAGAAGTGGAACAGGAGAAAAGGCAAATGAGGCTCGGTGTTATAGCGGTTGCGACAACCATCTTTGCATGCTCCATGCCGGCAATGGCACAGGGCGATATGGGCTTCGACATCAACGTCACGCTTTCCAAGAAGGCAGCCGCCAAGCTCGCGGCTGAAAAGGAGGGGATCGCAGCCTTTGCCTCCTATTACGGCGATCCGAAGCCGAGTGCCGACAAGCACGCCAACGAGATCGGCCAAATCAGCGTTTCACCCGAGGACGAGTGGGTGGAAATCCCGGCTACAGGCGGACACGCCCACATCAGCGGCACAAAGGTCGATAGGCAAACCCTCAAGTGGGTGGATGGCGGCGTTATGGTCAACGTCAACGTCGTGTCAGCACGCAAGAGCAATCCGGATAATATGCTGGACTGCGATATCATTGACGGTGCGGTTGCTGACGTCAGGAAAGCACCGGTTACGCTCCACTGCTACCTGATTGAAGAAGCGCATCCGGACACAAAGATGAAACCGTAAGGCACCTGGTGATGCACCCAGCCCATCGGCGACTGATCATCATCAGTTGATCTCCGCTGAGTCCCGGTAGCCATCTTCGCGCTGATCGAATGGCTCGCGCCGGGCTCCTTCGCCGCCAGTTCCGGTGACGAGATCACCTGGCAGAAGATGGTTTATTACAGCTATATCACGCTGACGACGCTTGGATATGGCGACATCACACCTGTCGGAACCTATGCGCAAGCCTTCGCGTCGTTCGAGGCCGTGCTGGGCGTGCTCTATACGGTCATCCTGCTGTCGCGATTGGTTGGGTTGTATTCCGCTTCATCCGACGGCTGAAAAGGTGGACAGCAACAGGAACAGGTGCGCCATGGCGTAGCCACACATGATTGAATGACCGCAAGCCTGCTCTAGTCTCTCTTTCAGCAAAGGGAAATCCCGAGTGCGGCTTGTTCTATACAGGAGGCTTTCATGACACGTTTCGTGTTCGTATTGGCCATGGCAGCGGTTCTGTGCGGTCCTGCTCTTGCCCAGATAGACGGCAGCGGGACCGGTGAGACGGCTGCGAGTGCTCCGCCCAACGCACCGGATCAGGAACCGGCCTTCGAAAGCCAGACGCGCGCGCCCCTTCCTGCCGAGGAGACCGCCGCCGAAACTGAAATCATTGCCGAGGATCTGCCGAACATCTGGGCGATGGAATTCCTGCCCGACGGTCGCATGCTCGTGACCGGCAAGGATGGCGACATGATGATCGTCTCCTCCGAGGGTGAAGCGGGGGCACCGATCGACGGCGTGCCCGAGGTGATGTCCGAGGGCCAGGGCGGGCTTCTGGATGTCGCGCTCGCACCCGATTTCGAAGAAAGCGGGATGATCTACTTCTCCTTCTCCGCGCCGCGGGAAGACGGCGGCAACGGAACCAGCGTCGCCCGCGCCCGACTGGAAACCGACGGGTCCGGCACCGGATCGCTGCAGGATCTGGAGGTCATCTTCCGGCAGACCCCGGCCTATGACGGGGACATGCATTTCGGCTCGCGCCTCGTGTTCGGGCCGGACGGCCATCTCTTCGTCACGGTCGGCGAGCGCTCCGACACGCCCATCCGCGATCAGGCCCAGGACCTCACCTCCGGGCTCGGCAAGATCTTCCGCATCAACCCCGACGGGTCGGCGCCGGAGGACAACCCGTTCGCGCAGCACGCTGCGATCCAGCCTGAAATCTGGTCCTACGGCCACCGCAATATCCAGGCGGCCACATTGGATCCGGAGGGCCGGCTCTGCGTGGTCGAGCACGGGCCGATGGGTGGTGACGAATTGAACCGGCCGGAAGCGGGCCTGAACTACGGCTGGCCGGTCATCACTTACGGCCTTGATTATGGCGGCGCGCCGATCGGCCGGGGCCTCACCGCGATGGAAGGCATGGAGCAGCCGGTCTATTACTGGGATCCGGTCATCGCCCCCTCCGGCATGCTCTTCTATCAAGGCGAGGAATTTCCGGCCTGGGATGGCGCCATCCTGGTCGGCGGCCTTGTCAGCGAAGGCCTCGTCGTTCTGCACTTGGAAGAAGGGCGGGCGGCGAGCGAGGAGCGTATTCCGCTTGGAGCACGCGTCCAGGACGTCAAGGTCGGGCCGGATGGCGCGGTCTACGCCGTTACCGAGGCCGACAACAACAACTCAAGCGCGATCGTCCGCGTGACCAGCCAGGCCGGCGAATGACGGCAGCCACCGCAAGGCAACCGCGCTGGTGCTGCCGGAGGAAACCGGTCTTGAGTTCTGCTCCGCCCGCGTGAAGCGCGAAACAGTCGGGCATGGTCTTCCTGCCGGCGGCGGATCGGCGTTGACTTTGTCTGCGCCGTCGAGCGCTTAGCGTTCCGAACTCTCCCGGACGACAAGCTCGAAGCCGAGATCGACACGGAGGGGCCCCTCGTCTCCGTCGTCCAGCCTTGCCAGGATCTGGTCGGCCACGCGCTCGCCGATTTCCGTGCGCGGCGGCGCGACCGTGCTTAGGGTGGGGACGCTATCGTGCCCGAAATCGAGGTCGCCGAAGCCGATCAGGGCCACGCGGTCGGGAATCGCGATCCCGCTTCGCTGTGCGTGGAACAATGCACCCAGCGCCAGAAGATCGTTCGAAAAAACGACGCCGTCGATCGAGGGACGCCGCTCCAGAAGTGCGGCGAAAGCCGCGCCGGCGGCTGCCGTGGAGGCTTCGCGTCCGATATCAATGATTTCGGGCGGCGCCGTTTCGCTGTGGCTGCGCAGGGCCTCCGCATACCCTTCCGCGCGTTGCGCGGCGCGCTGGTCGCGCTCGAGGCGCGCCCCGATAAAGGCGATTTCGCGCCGGCCCTTCTCGATCAGGTGGCGCGCCTGCATGCGGCCGACATCGCCATGGGCAAAACCCACGAGCCGGTCGATCGGCTGTGGTCCAAGCTCCCACATCTCCACCACCGGAATATCGGTGGCCTCCAGCATGCGCCGGGTGGCCCTGTTATGATGGAGGCCGGTCAGCACCATGGCCCCCGGCGACCAGGAGAGAAACGTGCGAACCAATTGCTCCTCGGTGGCCGGATCGTAATGAGTATGGCCGATCAGCATCTGGTAGTTCGCCGCCCAGAGCCTGGTTTGCAAGGCTGTCACCGTATCGGCAAAAAATGAATTGACGATCGACGGGACGACGACGCCCACGACACGCGTGCGCGTTGCTGCAAGCGCGCCCGCCATCAGATTGGGAACGTAGTTCAGGCTGTCTATGGCCTTCTTGACGCGCATACCGAGCTTGGGAGACACCGCCTCCGGCGCGCGCAGATAAAGCGATACGGTGGACGGTGCAACGCCGGCCATGCGCGCGACATCGGTCATCGTCGTGCGGTTGGTGCCGCGCCGGCGGCGGGTCTCACTCATCGCGCTTCTTCCAATCCTTGTCCCGTGGGCCGGCGCGCGCATCGCCGGCCATCATCGCCCAGAGGGCGAGGGGACGCATGTTGAGCGGTGCCCGGAAGCGCCCCTGCCCATCCCACGCCGCGGGCGTGCGGAACTGAAGACGGGCCACATGGTCATGATGGCGGCTCATCGCCTGCAGCACCTTTCGCGCGTCTTCGACAAGGCCCCAGTCACGCAAGCAGCCGGCCAGAACATAGCCCGAGCCCACCAACACCTCGTTGACCTGGAGTTCCTCTCCACCATCGCCCTCATAACCTGCCAGGCCTGGCTCGGCCACCAGCAGCGGTCCGAAACGGCCGTCCTCGAATGCAAGAAAGTTAGTCTCGAAGACCTGCATGAGGTGGACCCGTGCCTTGTCGGGCGGGACGAGATCATCGATACCCATGAGCAGCGCCTGCCACGGGCCGAAGAGGGAGTCGGCCTGGGTCGCGTTGCGATATTTGCCGTCGCTGTTGGTGCGGTAGAAGGTCCCGGTCCATAGCGTCTGCAGCGTCTCGGCCGCACGGGCCCGCAACTCGGCATAGCGCCGCTCGCCCTCTATATCGCCCTGCTCGGTCGCCAGGCGCTCCATGACCGCCCAGGCGGCCAGGCACAGCCCTGTCGCATAGGTCGAGTGGCCGCGCATATCCAGATTGTCCCAGGTGCTGTCGCCGAAATCACTGTGCCGCGGCGCGCCCTCGCCGTGGATGTCCTGCGCGATGGTGAAGGCCGCCGCTTCGCAGAGCGCTGCATAGGCCTCGGCCTCGACCGGCTGGCCCATGATGTGGCGGTGCAGCGAAAAGGCGACGATGAAGGCCGGATTGTGGTCCTTCCACAGGTTGGGATCGTCGCGCATAACATAGCCGTTCAGCCGCACGAACGGATCTTCCGGCGGCGAGCCGAGATCATGGGGCAGCTTGCCCCGCGCAAGCATCGGCTCCATGGTTTCGGTGCGGTAGACGATGCGCCGCCGCTCATCCGTCATGGCGATGGTGTCGATGAAATCCTGAAAGACGCTTTCGGCAAGCCGGGGATAGGTCAGGCTGAGCGCAGGGGCCGCGTAGGCCCACAAATCCAGCGTGTTGTAGTAGTAATAGCCGGAGTCGAAACCCTCCAGGAGCCCGAAATGCGACTGGCCGCGGAAACCGTTCCGCTCGGGCTTGTCCAGCGCCTCGGCCAGATAGGCCGTGCCGCCGCCGGTGAGAAAGCCGAGCTGATTGATGGCGGCGGGAGCAAGTTCGCGGTTGCTGCCCAAGAGGCTGTCCTGCCACGCGCCGATCCGCTCCAGCCAGTCGCCGCGCGCGTCGAGTGCCTGGGCAGCAAGGCGATAGCCGTTGGTGCCCCGCCGCCCCACGGAGTCCGTGTAGGCGCGCCACCAGCGCCGGCCCATTCCAAAGCGAACCACCGGCACATCCATCGCGAGCGCGAAATGGATCGGCGCCGGCGCCTCTCCCTTCACTAAGATGCGGCCGCCGATCGCGCCCGCCAGCGGTTCGTGCCAGTGCGCACTCCAGCTTTGGTCGTACCCCTCCCATCCGGAGCCGTCGGCGAACGCGGCTTCCATATGAGCGATGGTGTAGCGTTGCGTGCTGTCCGACCGGCCGAGCGCGTTCTGGTCCGCCTTGAAGGTGAGTGCTCGCGAGAGTTCCCAGCCGGCCCCTTCCGCAACCAGCGCGACTTCTCCGGGCGGGGCCGTATCCGCATCAAGGGTTTCCCGCGTCTGGACAACGCCCAGCCGCCCGTCTGCCTCCCGCGCGTCACGGTGAACCTGTCCGGCATGGCTCTGGTTCGGCCATAAAGTGCCCTCTCGCCGGGCCGGTGTCATCGGTGGCAGGGACCAGCCGAGCAGGTTCGGCCAGCAAAACCCGACCGCGACCTCCAGCGCTTCCATGCCGCGCGGTTCGATATGAGCTGAAAACAGGGTCACCGGTAGCGCCGAGACCGCCTCGTCGCCTGGCAGGAGCGGTGAAAAATATTCCAGCGTCAGCACGAAGGGCAGGGCCGGATCGTCATAGGTCTCAACTACCAGGGGATACAGGATCGCCACGCTGCGCGTGGGCGGATCGAAGCCGCCGGCCCCCTCATGGAGCCGGCGATATCCGACGCCACCATTGGACGAACGCCAGCGCAGCATGAAAAACGCCGCATCGATGTCCTGATAACCGTGGCGGCCGGGCTCGAGCTGCCAACGCGAGAACCGGCCCTTTAGGTCACGCGCGTAATTCGGCCCGCCAAGGCCGCCGAGGAACGGGCCGCAGTCCGGCCCGTCATCGTGGCTTCGCTCGCGGGCGCAGGCACCGGCCGCCGGTTCACCTTGGCCTGGCGCATAAAGCAGGCCATGGCGATGCGTGCGGTCGAAACGGGCGTCACGGTCGTTTTCGAGGGACATGCCGGCCGAAGATCTCGCTTGGTGGGGGATACAGGAGAGCCGGCGATTGCACCGGCGCTCCTGGCGGTCCGCCCGGCTGTGCGGACGGACCCTTCAGCTATTGCATGGCCGAGGCGCGGGATTCCTCGACCTGCTTCTCGGCCCGGGCGATCGCGGCTTCGAACGCATCGAGGAATTCCTGTCCATCCTCGCCGAGCTCCTCCAGATACCAATCGCGGATCGGCTCGGCGGCGGCACGAAACTGTCCCATTTCCTCCTCGGTCGGTGTGTAGATTTCACCGCCCGAGTCGATCCATTCCTTGAAGGCCTCCAGCTCCTTGCGCGGTTGGATGCCGAACTGGACCGAGGACATCAGGGCTGCGCCGTCGAGCACGACCTGCTGCTGCTCGGGCGTAAGCGAATCGAACTTCTGCTTACCCATGAACCACATGGAAGCCATGTAGGCGTGGCCGTCGAGGGTGAGGTATTTCAGCTGCTCGTTCAGATTGGCATTGACGATGTCGCTGATCGAGTTCTTCGAACCGTCGACCACGCCGGTCTGCAGGGCCGTATAGACTTCCAGCCACGGAACGGGCGTCGGAGAGCCGCCCATTTCCTCGACGAGCTGCTGCTGGATTTCCGATTCGATGGTGCGGAAGCGCAGGCCCTCGACATCGGCGGGCGACCGGATCTCACGCTGGGTGTTGGCGAAATTGCGCCAGCCGCCGGTCTGGGTCATGGAGAGCATCAGGAAGCCGCCGCCGGAAGCCTCCAGGACCTTTTCGCGGATGAAACGGTTGAACTCCGGATCCTTGAGCGTCAGCTCCGCAACGCGGTCGCCGGCCAGCATATAGGGGATGTCCATGCCCTGAACCGGCGGGTAGACCGCCGACGTGCCGCCGGCGGTGGCCGTATATATGTCGAGCACGCCGGAGCGGATCGACTCGAAGCATTCGTTGGCCGAGCCGCACAACTGGGCGCCCACATAGATGTTGACGGATACTTCACCGCCGGTGCGGTTTTCGACATAGTTCTTGAAAACCTGTGCGGCGTCGTACTCCTCGTCCTGCTCGTTGGCGAGGAAGGTCAGGTTGAGCTCCACGGCGCTGGCCGCCTGGGGCGCAAGCAACATCATGAGTGCGGTGGCGGAGCCGAAAAGCATGGCGCGTGCACGTGCACCCGGAGCCATGGTGTCAGGCATCATTGCAGAATCCTCCCTTTGGTTGACCATTCTTCACACATACCCGAGCATTCGTGGCAGCCACAGAACGAGCTCGGGAAAATAGACGAGTGCGGCGACCACCGCGACCTCGAACAGAAAATACGGGATCAGGTCCCAGGAGATGCGCTCGATGCGCTCGCCGGAAATGCCGGAAACGACGAAGAGCACCAGCCCCAGCGGCGGCGTGATCAGCCCCAGGATCAGCACGATGCACATCACGACGGCGAAGTGGATCGGATCGACTCCGACGCCGGTCAGAACAGGCGCCAGGATGGGACCGAGAATGAGGATCGCCGGGCCGGCGTCCATGATGGTGCCGATCACGAAAAGGAAGGCGACGACGCAGAAGAAAAGGGTCAGCGGATCCTCGGTGAGCCCGAGCACGAAGCCGCTGATCATCTGCGGCGTGCCCTTGAGGCTGACCACGGATGCGAAGGCGACCGCCGCGCCGACCAGCAGGAGAACCACGGCCGAGCGCAGCGCAGCCGCGCGGAAGAGATCCGGTAGGTCGGAGAACTTTATCTCGCGCGTGACGAACAGGCCCAGAAGCAAAGCGTAGAAGGCGGCGACGGCCGCCCCTTCCGTCGGCGTGAAGACTCCGCCGACAATGCCGCCGATCAGGATGATCGGGGTGAGCATCGGCAGAAGGGCGTCTTTCCCCGCTTCCCAGCATTCGCGCCAGCTCGCGCGGGGCGAGGGGTCGGGGAAGCTGCGGAAACGCGCGACGATCGCCACCACGAACATCAGGCCGAAGCCGATGATGAGGCCGGGAACGATGCTCGCGGCGAACATCGCCGCCACCGAGACGTTCATGATGAAGGCGTAGAGGATCATGAGCCCGCTCGGCGGAATGATGCTGGCGAGCACCGCCGAAGCCGCCGTGATGGCGGCCGAGAAGGACTTGCTGTAGCCGGCCTGATGCATGCCCGGGATCATCACGCCGCCGAGCGCCGAGGCGTCGGCCACCGCCGAGCCCGAGCCGCCGGCCAGCATGATGGAGGAGGTGACGGAGACCTGGCCGAGGCCCGCCCGCCGGTGAGCGACGAATGTTTCCGCGAAACGCACGATGCGCTGGGTGACCCCGCCGGCCGTCATCAGATCGCCGGCCAGGATGAAAAAGGGAAGCGCCATGAGGGGAAAGCTGTCCATGCCCGCGAAGAGGCGTTGCACGAGCAGGTTCAGAAACCGGAAATTGCCCTCGATCACCAGCGCCATGGCCGGCGCCAGCAGCATCACGAAAACGATCGGCGCGCCGACGACGAGAAGGACGAAGAAGAAATAGAGGTAAAGCATCGCCATCTGTCAGGCGTCCGCGCCCGTCGAGCCGCCGAAGACATGCACCTCGTAGCGTCCGGGATCGATCAGGTTCCCGGCGATCTGCAGCAGCCGCTCGAGCGAGCACAGCGCCACGAGCGCAAAGCCGACGGGCATGATGGCGTAGACGTAGATCAGGGGAATCCTGAGCGCCAGGGTCTCGCTGCGCGCCGCACCCGCCGCCAGGTTGTAGGAATAATAGACTGCGCCACACAAAAGCAGGAAGATGGCCAGCTCGATGACAAGGCCAATCCATCGGTGGACGACCGTCTTTTCGATCGTGGCGACAAAGAGATCGAGGCTGACATTCAGGGCCTTGCGATGGGCGGTGGGGAAATAAAGGAAGCCCATCCACACCATCATGGTGCGCGAAAGCTCCTCGGTCCAGGCAAAGCCGCTGTTGAGCACATAACGGAAAAAGACGTGCACTACGACGACGGCGAGCATTCCCGCCAGCAGGGCGCCGGCCGCATAGCCGCAGAAGCAGGCCACCACCGTGTTGACACGTTTCAAGGCCTGGATGAAGGCATCCATCACGTCCTCCCGCGTGCGCACATTCGGCCGGTTGCGATCTCGCTAGCCTATCATCATAGCGCTTCGAAAATCGAAGCTAGCAAGGCCGAAAACCTTTGTCAAACCTCCCGGAACATGGTGGAAATGCGCCCCTCCATCCTAAAAATTCCCTGAAATACCTCTCCGTGACCAGTCTTTAACTGCCCTCGCGATGCATTTGACAGGTGGGGTGTTTTCAGTTCTATAATCGTAGCGCTACGATTATTTGCAGAGGGACAGGAGCAGGGGCGAAGATGGCGTCGAGAACCGTGAACGAGTTGCGCAGCCAGCGCTGGTTCGCGGCTGCCGATATGCGCGCTTTCGCCCACCGGCAGCGTGCGCAGCAGATGGGCCTCAGGCGCGAGGAGTTCATGGGCAAGCCGGTTATCGCCATCCTCAACACCTGGTCGGATATGAGCCCCTGCCATGCCCATCTGCGCGATCGCGCCGAGGCGGTGAAGCGCGCCGTGTGGGCAGCCGGCGGTTATCCGGTCGAGTTGCCGGCCCTCTCGCTTGGAGAGGTGATGGTGAAGCCGACCACCATGCTCTATCGAAATCTGCTGTCGATCGAGGTGGAGGAGCTTCTGCGCTCGCACCCCATTGACGGAGCGGTTCTGCTGGGTGGCTGCGACAAGACGGCTCCGGGCCTTCTGATGGGCGCTCTCTCGATGGACATTCCGGCCATATTCTGCCCCGCCGGCCCCATGCTCAACGGACGCTGGAAGGGCCAGGTGCTGGGCGCCGGCACGCACACCCGCAAATACTGGGACGATCTGCGCTCCGGCAAGATCAGCCAAGAGGACTGGATCGATCTCGAAAGCCGCATGACCCGCTCGCACGGCACTTGCAACACGATGGGCACGGCCTCCACCATGACCTCGATCATCGATGCCATGGGCCTGACATTGCCCGGCGCCTCGTCGATTCCCGCCGCCGATTCGGGCCACATCCGCATGGCCTCGGCCTGCGGCGAGCAGATCGTGGAGATGGTGTGGGCCGACCGCAAGCCGTCGCGCATCCTGACGCGCGCCAGTTTTCTCAACGGCGCCCGCGTCTACATGGCGCTCGGCGGCTCCACCAATGCCGCCATTCACCTAATCGCGCTGGCGCGCCGGGCCGACATCGAGCTTTCGCTGGACGACCTCGATACCATCGCTCGCGAAGTGCCGGTTCTTGCCAATATACGCCCGTCCGGCGACCGCCTGATGGAGGACTTTTACTACGCGGGCGGCTTGCCCGCCCTGCTGAAGCGCCTGGAACCCGTGCTCGACGTTGAAGCGGGGAATGTTCTGGGTGGCACGCTCTCCGACACGCTGGCGTTCGCCGAATGTTACGATGATGACATGATCCGGCCGATGGATCGGCCGGTCACTGAGGGCGCCGCGCTTGCCGTTCTCAAGGGCAATCTGGCCCCGACGGGGGCGGTCCTCAAGCCAAGTGCGGCCAGCCCCCACCTGAGTCGCCATACCGGCCGCGCGGTCGTGTTTGAAAACTATCCCGACCTCGTCGCGCGGATTGACGACCCGGCACTGGAAATCACGCCGGATTCGGTCCTGGTCCTGAAGAACGCCGGCCCGAAGGGGGCACCCGGCATGCCTGAATGGGGCGCATTGCCCATTCCGAAGAAGCTGCTCGCCAAGGGCGTGCGCGACATGCTGCGCATTTCCGACGCCCGGATGAGCGGTACGCATTACGGTACCTGTGTCTTGCATGTCAGCCCCGAATCGGCCGTCGGCGGGCCACTGGCCCTGGTGCGCGACGGTGACGAGATCATCCTGGACGTGGAAGCTCGCCGGCTTGATGTTCTGGTGGACGATGCCGAACTCGAGCGCCGGCGCGCCGCGTGGACCCCGCCCGAGCCGAAGACCCGGCGCGGTTATACCGGGCTCTACCAGGATCACGTCACGCAAGCCGACCAGGGATGCGACTTCGCCTTTCTGGAGGGCGGGCCCGCCCAGGGCGAGCCGGATATTTTCTGAGCCAACGAGAAAGTAGTACCCATGGATCTGCCGCAAAATCGTCTCAAGCAATGGTTCCGGAACCCGCCGCAACGCCGGCCTCTGGGCTCTTGGCTCATGGCCGCAAGCCCCGTCACCGCCGAAGCGATGGGCTTTGCCGGCTTCGACTTTCTCGTGCTCGACATGGAGCATGTGCCCGTCGACGTGCCGCAGGCCTTCGCACTCATGCAGGCCATCGCCGGCACACCGGCCGAGACGATGGTGCGCCTGCCGTGGAACGATCCCATAACGGTCAAGCGCGTCATGGATGCCGGCGCGACGACGCTGATGTTCCCCTACATCCAGAATGCGCAGGAGGCGCAGGCTGCCGTCGCCTCGACGCGCTATCCCGGCCGTGGCACGCGCGGCGTGGCCGCGATGCACCGCGCCAGCCGCTACGGCATGGTGGATGACTATCTCAACCGCGCCGACGACGAGATTGCCGTCGTTCTGCAGATCGAGACGCCGGAAGCGCTCGAGCGCCTGCCCGAGATCGCTGCTGTGGAGGGGGTCGATGCACTCTTCCTGGGGCCCGGGGACCTGTCGGCCGCGATGGGGCACAAGGGCGCGATCGGCCATGCGGACGTTCAGGCGGCACTGCGCGAAGGCGTGGCGCGCGCGGGCCGCGGAAGTAAGCCATGCGGCATCGTCGGCGCGACGCCCGAACTCGTGAAAGGCTACATCGACGCAGGCTTCGCTTTCGTGGCCATAGCCTCGGACCTGGCTTTGATGATGGGCGCCGCCCGCAACGCGCTCGCCGAGATCGGGGCCGGTCATGAGGGTAAGTCCGGGACCGGGCGCTGAGGAGGGACCATGGCTTTCGAGACCGTTCTCGACGCCCGGGCCGCACTTGGCGAATGCCCGGTCTGGTCCATTCGGGAGGAGGTGCTGTGGTGGGTCGATATCGAGGCGCCCAGCCTCAATCGCTTCGATCCTGAAGCGGGTGTGAACACCGCCATTCCCATGGACGAGAACATCGGCTGTATCGGCCTCAGGGACGGCGGCGGGTTCATTGCCGGTCTGCGCTCCGGCCTTTGGCTGCTCGATGAGGATGGCAGCAAGCGCGCGCCGATCGCCAATCCGCAGGAGGATACGACCGTCAGCCGCTTCAATGACGGCCGCGTCGATCCCTGGGGACGCTTCTGGGCCGGCACGATCCATGAGCCGCGCGACCGGCCGGCGGCCGCTCTCTACCGGGTGGATACCGACCTTTCCTGCCATAGGATTGCCGGCGGCATAAAGGTTTCGAACGGCGTGGCTTTCGCCCCCGATCGGCGCACCGCCTATCACGCCGACACGCCGGCCCATGTGATCTATCGCTATCTTGTCGATCCGGCGAGCGGCGAAATCGGTGAGCGCTCCGTCTTCCGCCGCTTTCCCGAGGGGCAGGGGCGGCCCGACGGCGCGGCGGTCGATGCGGAGGGCTGCTACTGGTCGGCGCTTTACGACGGCGGTCGCGTCGTCCGGCTTTCACCCGAGGGCGAGCTCCTCGCGGAATATCCCGTGCCGGCACGCTGTCCGACCATGTGCGCCTTCGGCGGCAGTGACCTGAAGACACTTTACGTCACGTCCGCCCGTCATGGGCGGCCCGCCGATGAACTGGCCGAATGGCCGCAATCCGGCAATCTCTTCGCCATGCGTGCCGATGTGGCGGGACAGCCCGAACCCCTATTCGCAGGATGATTACGACCATGGCCGCCGACTACACGACCGTACGCTACAATTCGCTTGCCGGCGCGCCCGTGCTGGTAACCGGCGGCGCAAGCGGCATCGGCGCCGAACTCGCCCGCGCTTTCGTTGCCCAGCAGGCGAAGGTCGGCATTCTTGACGTCGACGCGAGAGCGGGAGAGGCGCTGGCGGCGGAGTTGGGCAAGGCTGCCGTCTTCCGCGCCTGCGACCTGCGCGACGTCGAGGCGCTGCGATCGGCTATCGCCGCGCTGTCGAAGCGGTTGGGCGCCTTCACGGTGCTCGTCAACAATGCCGCGCGCGACGACCGCCACGCCTTCGAAAACCTCTCGCCGGATTACTGGAACGACTGTCTGGCGACCAATCTCTCGCACCACGTCTTCGCCAGCCAGGCGGTCCTGGAGGGCATGAAAGCCGCGGGGCGCGGCTCCATCATCAACATGGGTTCGGTGAGCTGGATGCGCGGCAGGCCCGGCATGCTCGGCTACGCCACGTCGAAAGCGGCAATCAACGGCCTGACACGCTCGCTCGCCAGCGAGCTCGGCCCCTTCGGCATTCGTGTCAACGCGGTGGTGCCGGGCGCTGTTCTTACCGAACGCCAGGAGCGCCTCTGGCGAACGCCCGAGATGGTCCGCGAAATCAATGAACGGCAGGTGCTGAAGATGACGCTCCGTCCGGAGCATGTGGCGCGCATGGTCCTGTTTCTCGCCTCCGAGGAAGCGGGCGCCTGCACGGGGCAGAATTTCGTCGTCGACGCTGGCATCACCCTGGGCTGATCGGCGCCGCCGCGAGGCATTCATTGGAAGGAGAAAGCATGAGCACGATCCGCTACGGCTTTGTCGGCGCGGGCATGATGGGGCAGGAGCACATTCGCAACATCGCGCTTCTTGAAGGCGCCGAGGTCGTCGCCATTGCCGACCCCGACGATACGATGCGCCGCAAGGCGGCCGATCTGGCCGGAGCTTCCGTGTGCACCTTCACAGA
This sequence comes from Nitratireductor sp. GCM10026969, assembly GCF_042660605.1. Taxonomy (NCBI): domain Bacteria; kingdom Pseudomonadati; phylum Pseudomonadota; class Alphaproteobacteria; order Hyphomicrobiales; family Phyllobacteriaceae; genus Nitratireductor; species Nitratireductor sp. GCM10026969. Next base: position 13,174 of record NZ_JBHSUM010000014.1, on the reverse strand, counting down.
CCATCGCGACATGCTTTCGGCCGGTCTGTGCGACGTTTATGTCGTCGCCGCGCCCAATGACCTGCACCTTGCCCTGATGCGCGATATCATGGCCACGGACAAGCCGATCCTCTGCGAAAAGCCGCTCGCCACCACCACGCGCGACTGCCTCGAGTTGATGCGCCTGGCCGAGAGCCGCGCCGCGCCGGTCTGGGTGGCGATGGAATATCGGTACATGGCGCCGATCACGCGGTTGATCGAGGAGGTGCGTCGCGGGCGTGCGGGCGCCCCCCGCATGGTGAGCATCCGCGAACACCGCTTTCCGTTCCTCACCAAGGTGGGCGGCTGGAACCGCTTCAACGCACGCACCGGCGGCACGCTGGTCGAGAAATGCTGCCACCTGTTCGATCTCATGCGCCATATTTTCGATAGCGAACCGGTGCGCCTTTTCGCGACCGGGGGCGCGGACGTCAATCATCGCGACGAGCGCTATGACGGCCGCGTGCCGGACATTCTCGACAATGCGTATGTCTGCGTCGATTTCGAGGGCGGCCAGCGCGGCATGCTCGATCTGTGCATGTTCGCCGAGGGCGCACGCTGGCAGGAAGAGGTGATGGTGGCCGGTGACGTCGCCCGACTCCAGGCGCTGGTGCCGGGACCGGCGCGCTTTTCCCGCGACGGCAAGGAACGTGCCGCCGAATTCGTTGTCGCGGACCGCCGTGAGAAGGAGGAACTGCACGAGACCGTCACCGTGGAGGAGAAAATCCTGCGCGCGGGCGATCACTACGGCGCGACCTTCTTTCAGCACCAGCGGTTCCTGGAACTAACCCGCCGCGGCGCGGGCAAGCCGGAAGTGGGCATTTCGGAAGCATATTGGTCTGTTCTGATCGGTGAAGCGGCGGAACGTTCCGTGCAGACCGGCCAACCCGTCGATCTGCGCCAGTTTGCGCGCGAGGCAGCCCGTTGATCGTGCTCTGTCAGGAGCGCCTGTAACCGGCCCCTTTATCGCCGAGAAAGGCCGCATTGGCCCGGGACCGGCCCGTCAGCGCAGGAACGCGGGGCCTTGACCCACCACCGCGACGTCCTCCTCGCCGATTGCTTCCAGATCTCGCCCCGGATAGTCCAACGATACGAGCATGCGGCGAATCACCGCCAGGCGCGCCCGGCGCTTGTCGTTGGCCAGTACGATGGTCCATGGCGCATGGTCGGTATGGGTGAGCCGGATCATGAGATCGCGCATTCGCGTATACGCGTCCCACTTCGCCATGCCTTCCATGTCGATAGGTGAGAATTTCCAGTGTTTCAGCGGGCTGTGCCTGCGGTCGTGAAACCGCTTGAGCTGGGTCTCTTGGCCAATGTTGAGCCAGAATTTGAAGAAATGGATCCCTTCATTGACTATGAGCTGCTCGAAATGCGGCACCTCTTTGAGGAAATGCTCATGCTGCTGCGGCGTGCAAAACCCCATGACGGGCTCCACGACACCCCTGTTGTACCATGAGCGATCGAAGGTGACGAACTCCCCGGCCGTTGGAAACTGCGCGACGTAACGCTGGAAGTACCACTGTCCGCGCTCTGTTTCCGTAGGCTTGGGCAATGCGACGTTTCGTGCCGTGCGCGGGTTCATATATTTGCGAATGCGCGCAATGCTGCCGCCTTTGCCCGCCGCATCGCGCCCCTCGAACAGCGCTAGTACACGCTCCCCGCTTTCTTGCAGCCAGGACTGCAGCTTGACGAGTTCGATCTGCAGACTTTCAAGCTGCTTGCCGTAGGTCTTCTTCGGGAGTTTCTTCTTGTAGGGATAATCACCTGCAGTCAGTGCATGGTCCTCGATCCAGCGCGGCAGCTTCGGATCATGGATATCGAAGACGCGTTCGCTTCCGTTCACGGAGAGCCTCAGCGGCTCACTGAGTTCCTCTGCAGTATCGTTCAGAGCCTTGTTCATAAAAAATCTGGTCCTTCGAGCACTGGCCAGGCGTCTGCCTGGATCGTCATCATCGTTGCGCCTGCCGGACTGTCCCCGCATCGGCAGGCTGGACATCAATTTGGCCGCGCAACCGACAATACAGGAATTGTTTGGCAAAGACATGCGCTTAGGTCTAATGTTGGCTTTCCATTCCCGGGCATCGAAGTCGCGGCGAAGCCTGCCGGAATGCACGGCTGAGTGTGGGAAGCACGTCCAAGTTGGGGGATAGTATCCATGCAATGCACGGACCAGGCGATGCGGAATTCTGCGTCCGCCGACGGGAGTGACGATGGTGCCTCAACTGATTGGAGACGCCTTGAGGTCGTGGGCATTCAGCGGTCGCCCAAGGTCTTAATGTTGATGCTTGGCCTGACTGTCGGTGCGGGTATATCACCGGCTCTCGCCGAGGATGCCTGGACCGTGACCAAGCCTTATCCGGATAATCCGCTGCGTGAAGCCTCGATCGTGGGGAAAGTGCATGTCGGCGATTCGACCGAGCAGTCCGCGCTGACGATCGGATGCCGTGCGGATGATGACGGCGCCGTGATGACCGCCAGCTTCGTGGTTCCCGATACGCTCGATTTCCAGTTTGGCATGTTTGAAGGGCCTGGCGGTGACGGCGAGGACGAGGAGCTGTTGTCGGTAATTTTGCAGGACACGGATCCTGTCACTCACAACGTATCCGGCTGGCACAGCGACGATGTCGAGTTCACGTTTTCCTACCTCTTGCCGCAGGACGAGGCGTCCCGCTGGCGGGAGCACGCAGGCGAGGAACTGACGATGGCCGTGCACCTTGCCTCGGCTGACGACTTGCCGCCGGCCAGGCTGAGAGCCGAGTTTGACCTTCCGGTCGACGCGAGGGGCTTGAGCGACGTTATCGCGCCATGCCTCGCGGCCACGGTGATCAATCGATAATTCGCGCGGCGTACTGCTCGGCTGGGCGGACACCGGAATGTAACCACCACTGCGTATATCCGACGGACAATGACAGGCCTTGCCATTTCGAAACGACACGTTGATCGGTGCATTGGCGCGCGTTTTGTGCGCTGCGTCATGGCCGCCATGTTCATCTTGCTTGCGGCTCCGGCTCAATCACAGCAAGAGCCGGTTGAACAAAGTCAGCCGCTGACAGTCGGCATCTATTACAGTCCGCCCTTCGTGATCGAAGAGGACGGGCAACCTACCGGCATGGCGATCGAGCTATGGGAGGCGGTCGCCGATGAACTCGGCCTCCAGTTCGAGTATCGGGATTTCGATACTCTACGCGCCCTGGTCGATGCGGTTGCTGCAGAAGAGATAGACGCGGCCGTCACCAATCTGACCATCACCGAAGGGCGCGCTCAACGGATTGATTTCACCCAGCCGTGGTTCGATTCCGGTCTGCGCATCATGGTCCATGACGAACGAGGTGCCGGCCTTTGGGGCGTGATCAGCGGGCTTCGCGATTCCGGCTATTTGCGCGCCTATGCCTGGCTTGCTCTGATTATCGTCGCGGCCACCGTCGGCTTTACCCTGTTCGACCGTCATTTCGACAAGGATTTCCCGCGCCGCTGGCGAGACGGCTTCGCCGAAAGCTTCTATGCTGTCATGTCGGTCGTCACCTCCGGTAGGGCGCCGTCGCGCAAGAATCTGTTCGGCTGGATCGGCCGCATCTGGCAGGGGATCTGGCTGGTCTGCGGGATAGCGGTTCTGGCCTATGTCACGTCCACGGTGACCAGCGTCATGACGACGCTCGCGCTGACCAGCCACATCAACAGTATTGCCGACCTGCCCGGAAAGACCGTCGGCGTAGCCGAGGGCAGCACGGCGGAGGAATTCACCCATGCGTCCATCATCTCGTCGGTGTCCTTCGCGAGCATTGCCGAATCGTCGCAGGCTCTCCTTGACGGCAGGGTTGACGCAGTGATCGGCGACAAGCCGGTGCTCGAATATTTTGTCCATACCCATTCCGACCTGCCGCTCTCGACGGTCGGTGCCCTGTTCAAGCCCGAGAAATACGGTTTTGGGCTGCCCCATCAAAGTCCGCTGCGCAAGCCCCTGACGGTTGCCGTCGTCGGCGCGCATGAAAGCGGCCTCGTCCAACAACTGCGCAGAAAATATTTCGGCGACAGCCCGTGAGCGTATGAAGGATAGAGAGGCCTTATCGTGCCGATAACGACGAACGCGTTGAAGACATCGCTATAGACCCGATGCCGTGCGACAGAAGCAGGCCGCCGACGCCTGTCCCTATAGCTTCCGCCGGTTCTACCCCAACTTCCACGCATCGCCGACATGGCGGCAGAGCTGCGCTCTGTCAGCATCTCTAAATCCGCTTCCGTAAGTTTCGAACGAAGAGACTGTCGCACCAGGCAATGCTTGCGCGGCGTCGCCGGTGGACAAAAGACCGCCCCGAGCAGCCCCGCATTCTGCAGAAAATCGCGCATCTGGCGTGTCGCGCGCTCGTCTCCACTTTCGCATCAGCCCGTCAGCATCAACGCAACCTCCAGTCTCGCGTTGTGATTGAATATAATCACATAATGATTTTTTATTTGCATCTCAGGAAGAGATGTGAAAATAAAATCTCATTCGCGAACTCGGGGAGGAGACTGTTGAGCGATCTGCATCGCCATAGGGCCATAGCCGATCTCCTGTTGGACAAGCCCTTTGTCTCGGTAAAGGAGCTGCAGGAAATCACCGGTGTTTCCGCAGCGACCGTGCGCCGGGACATCGACAAGCTGGACGAGGCGGGCGTGGCGCGGAAGGTTCACGGCGGGATCGCCGCGCCCGACGGTTTCGGAGCGGGGCGCCGGTCGACAGCGCTGCCCTTCGTAGAAAATCGGGACATCGCAGTCGAAGCCAAGCGAGCCATCGCCCGGAAGGCGAGCACGCTGGTGGGTGACGGCAGCCTCATCATCATCCACGGTGGCTCCACCTGCTTCCATTTCGGCTGTGAAATGGCCAACCGCAATGTGCGGGTCTTCACCAACTCCATGCCCCTTGCTGCCTATATCAGCGAGCACGGCACCTGCCAGCTCACGGTCGGCGGCGGCGACCTGCACCGCGAGCCCGGCATACTCTACGATGCCGCTTGTGGCGGTTACACCTTCTATGCCTCCCAGTTCTTTCTCGGTGCTCTCGGCGTCAGCCGCGAAGGCCTGCTCGAGCAGCACCCGCTTCTGGTTCGCTTCATCAACGACATGAGCGGGCTCGCCAACGAGATCATCGTGCTCGTCGACAGCCGCAAATTCTCCATGCGGCCGCCGACGGTGGCGCTGCCTTTGCAGCGTGTTTCCAAGCTCGTCACCGATGACGGCCTTTCGGACAACGACGCCAAGATGCTCGAGGATCAGGGTGTCGAATTCCTGATCGCCCCCACCGGCGAAACGCAGCCATGACCAGGCCCGTCCCGAACAAGGCGCCGGTTCTGGAAATGCGCGCCATCAGCAAGACCTTCGGTTCGGTCAAGGCGCTGGCCGATGTCTCGTTCACCGTCAATGCCGGAGAGCTGCATGCGCTGATGGGCGAAAACGGCGCCGGCAAATCCACCCTCATGAAGGTGCTTTCGGGCGCGTATCAGGCCGATCCCGGCGGCAAGGTCCTGATGGACGGCAAGCCGATCCAGCTTGGCGATCCCAAGCTCGCGAAGGAAATCGGGATCGCCGTCATCTACCAGGAGCTTTCGCTGGCACCCAATCTGACGGTCGCGCAGAACATCTTCCTGGGCTGCGAGCCCGCCAGCATGGGGATCACGGACCGGCGCGCCATGAACGAAGCCACCGCGCCGATCCTGAAGCGGCTGGCCGTCCGCTTCCGGCCTGACACGCTGGTCGGCGACCTTTCGCTCGGCGAGCGCCAACTCGTCGAAATCGCCCGCGCCATGTCGGCCAGGGCGCGTGTCATCGTCATGGACGAGCCCACCACCTCGCTTTCCACCCGCGAGACGGAGCAGCTTTTCAAGGTTATCGCCGGCCTCAAGGAAGAGGGCGTGGCGATCATCTACATCAGCCACCGCATGGAAGAGATCTACCGGCTGTCCGATCGCTGCTCCGTGCTGCGCGACGGGGCCTATGTGGGCACCTTGACGCGTGCCGAACTCTCCGCGCCCAAGCTCGTTTCCATGATGGTCGGGCGCGATCTCAGCACGTTCTACAAAAAGGAGCACAAGCAGCTCGAACGCTCCGGCGAGACCGTTCTCTCGGTGGAGGGGCTTGGCGACGGGCACTTCGTCCACGACTGCTCGTTCGAGGTGCGCCGGGGCGAGGTTCTGGGTATTGCCGGCCTCGTCGGCTCCGGGCGCACCGAGCTTGCCCGCCTCATATTCGCGGCCGACCCGGCCGCATCAGGCACCATACGCCTCAACGGCAAGGACATCCGTTGCCGCAATCCACGCGAGGCGCTTTCCAAGGGCATTGCCTATCTCACGGAGGATCGAAAGGGGCTCGGCCTCTTCCTCGACATGTCGGTGTCTGAGAACGTCAGCATGTGCGTGCTGGAGCGCGACGCGGGCAGGCTTGGAATCCGCAATTTCCGCGCCGCCGCCCGCCGTGCCATTGGGGCGATGAAGTCGCTCAGCATCAAGGCGCCCAACGCTCGCATCAATGTCGGGGCGCTTTCCGGCGGCAACCAGCAGAAGGTCCTGCTTGCACGCCTGCTCGAGGTCGACCCGGAGGTCGTCATCCTCGACGAGCCGACCCGTGGTGTCGATGTCGGCGCGAAGTCGGAAATCTATCGTCTCATCGACGATCTGGCCGCGCGCGGTCTCGCCGTCATCATGATCTCCAGCGAACTGCCCGAGATTGTCGGTGTCGCCGATCGCGTGCTGGTGATGCGCGAGGGGACGATCGCCGGCGAGGTCGCGGCAACGCCCGACCAGCCCATCGACCAGGAACGCATCATGGCGCTTTCCACCGGCGCCGCAAACGACAACGTCATCCCGGCCGATGCCGAGGAAACGCAGGCCGAACGGATTGCCAATGACTGACATTGCACAAAGCGAAGAGGTGCGCAGGCGCCTTGAGGTAAGAGCCATAATCCGTGCACTGGGCATGTTGCCCGTGCTGCTTCTCCTGGCGATCGGCTTCGAGTTGTTGAGCGGCAAGTTCCTGTCGGTCAACAATCTGTCGATCGTCATGCAGCAGGCCTCCATCAACATCGTGCTGGCCGCAGGCATGACCTTCGTGATCCTGACCGGCGGCATCGACCTTTCCGTGGGCTCCATCCTCGCGGCTACAGCGATGCTCGCGGTGATCGTCTCGCTGATCCCCGAATACGGCATGCTGGGCATTCCGGCCGCGATGGCCCTGGGTCTCGCCTTCGGGCTGGCCAATGGCGGTCTGATCGCCTTCTTGCGATTGCCGCCCTTTATCGTGACGCTCGGATCTCTGACGGCCGTGCGTGGCGTGGCGCGCCTGATGGGCGGCGACACCACCGTCTTCAATGCCGACCTGCCGTTCGATTTCATCGGCAACGGCTCGCTTTTCGGCGTTCCCTGGCTGGCGCTGATCGCCATGTCGGTCATTCTCATTTCCTGGTTCATCCTGCGCCGCACGGTGCTCGGCACCTGGATCTATGCCGTTGGAGGAAACCAGGAGGCCGCCCGGCTCACCGGCATCAAGGTCTGGCTGGTGCTGCTCTTCGTCTATGGCATGTCCGGCCTCATGTCGGGCCTTGGTGGCGTCATGTCGGCTGCCCGGCTCTACGCCGCCAACGGCCTGCAACTGGGCATGGCCTATGAACTCGACGCGATCGCCGCCGTCATCCTGGGCGGCACCAGCTTTGTCGGCGGGGTCGGCTCCATATGGGGAACGCTGGTCGGGGCGCTGATCATCGCCATCCTGTCCAACGGACTGATCCTCACCGGCGTGTCCGACATCTGGCAATTCATCATCAAGGGCCTCGTCATCATCGCCGCCGTGGCGCTCGACCGCTACCGGCTCCAGGGCGGGGCGCGCACGTGATTGCCAATGACGAGAGCAAGACTGAAAACGCATAAACCATGGAGGAGTAACATGCGTAAACTGAAGACACTTCTTTGCACCGCCGCGGCAATGGCGACCCTGACAGGGGCTTCCGTGGCCAAGGATCTGGAGAGCATCGGCATCTCCGTCGGTCTGCTCGGCAATCCGTTCTTCGTCGCCACCATCAAGGGCATCGAGGACCGCGCCAAGGAGATCAATCCGGATGTTCAGGTCACGTCGGTTTCCGCCGATTACGACCTCAACAAGCAGGTCTCCCAGATCGACAACTTCATCGCCTCCGGCGTCGACATCATCATGCTGAACGCCGTCGACGCGAGCGCCATCGCGCCGGCCGTCAAGCGCGCCAAGGACGCCGGCATCGTCGTTGCCGCCTTCGACGTTTCCGCGCCGGGCGCCAACGTCACGGTGATGACCGACAATGTGGCCGCAGGCGCCAAGGCCTGCCAGTACATTGTCGACAATCTCGAGGGTGGCGAGGGCAACGTCATCATCATCAACGGCCCGCAATCCTCGTCGATCATCGATCGCGTGAAGGGCTGCAAGGACGTGCTGTCAAAGCACGAAGGCATCACCATCCTGTCGGACGATCAGAACGGCCAGGCATCGCGCGATGGCGGGCTCGATGTGATGCAGAGCCTGCTGACCCGCTACGACGACATCGACGCGGTTTTCGCCATCAACGATCCGACCGGCATCGGCGCCTCGCTTGCCGCCAAGCAGCTCGGCCGGGACGATTTCTTCATTACCGCCGTGGATGGTGCGCCGGACATCGAGGAAGCGCTTTCCTCGGGCGATTCCATGATCAAGGCATCCGCTTCGCAGGACCCGTATGTCATGGCCGGCATGGCGTTGAAGATGGGCTATGACGTCTTCATGGGCAATGAGCCGGAAGAGGACACCGTCTTGCTCGATCCCGAACTGATCACGGCTGAGAACGTCGACAGCTACAAGGGCTGGACGGCCCCGCGCTAACCGCCCGCCACCAGACGGCCGCGCCCCGACGCGGACGGGGCGCGGCCGCATTCATCCGGGAAGTCGAGGACCCTTCAGGTAAATGTCGCTTACGAAGCTCAAGCAATCGGTTCTGGAAGCCAATCTGGCCACGGTACGCCACGGGCTGGTCATGGCGACATTCGGCAATGCCAGCGGCATCGATCGCGAAAGCGGCATGGTGGTCATCAAGCCGAGCGGGGTCGCCTATGAGGATATGACACCCGACCATATGGTGGTGACGGATATCGACGGCAGGCCGCTCGACAACCGGTACAAGCCGTCCTCCGATCTCGACACCCACACCACGCTCTACCGCGCCTTCACGGGGATCGGCGCCGTCATCCATACCCATTCCACCTATGCCACGATCATGGCGCAGACCCTGACGCCGATCATTCCGCTTGGTACCACCCACGCCGACTATTTCCGGGGCGAGATTCCGGTGACGCGCCATCTGACACGCAGCGAAATCGAAAACGGCTATGTGGCGGCCACCGGCGACGTTATCGTCGAGACGTTCAAGGGCCGCGACCCCCTGGAAGTGCCCGCCGTTCTGGTGGCCGGGCACGGACCCTTCGTCTGGGGCCGCGATACCGAAGAAGCGGTCCTCAATGCGCTAATTCTGGAGGAGGTGGCCAAGATGGCGTGGCACTCCCAGACACTGAAACCCGCCCTCAAACCCATTCCCGACAGCCTGCTGGACCATCACTATCGCCGCAAACACGGGCCCGACGCCACTTACGGACAATATGGACGGGGCAGGGGAGGATCATGACACTCGTAGCAGGCGCCGATTTCGGCACTTTGAGCGTCCGCGTGACCATCATGGACACTGCGAATGGACGGACGCTCGCCTCCGAAGCGGCTGAATATCCGCTGGAGCGTTCGGCAAGCGACCCGCTTCTCGCGCGCCAGTCCCATGCCGATCACATGGCGGCGCTCGAGCGCGCCACGCGCGCGGCGGTGACATCGGCCGGGATTTCCGGTGAAGAGATTGCCGCCTTCGCCGCCGATACGACCGGATCGAGCGTCATCGTCGTCGACGAGAATCTCGAACCGCTGGACGACTATTACTTGTGGTGCGATCACCGCGCCCACGCGGAAGCGGCCGAGATCACCGAGCGGGCACGGTCCGAAGGCATCGAAGCGCTCGACTGGTGCGGCGGCGTCTACTCCCATGAATGGGGTTACGCAAAGCTGCTTCACTTCCTGCGCCACAATCCCGAAAAGCGGGAGCGCGTGGCCGCCGCGCTCGAACATTGCGACATGCTGGCAGCCACCCTTTGCGGTGTTCGAAGCGTGGCCGATCTGCCGCGCAGCATCTGCGCCATGGGGCACAAATGGATGTGGGGCGAGCGCTGGGGTGGCCCGCCGCCGCAGGTGTTTCTTGAAAGCGTCGACCCGCTTCTTGAAGGTGTCAACGCCAAGCTCGCCGGGCGCTACGGTACGTCGCGCGAACTGGCGGGGCATCTGTCGGTCGAATGGGCGGAAAAGCTCGGCCTGCGTGCCGGGATCCCCATCCCCATTGGCGCCTTCGACGCGCATTGGGACGCGGTGGGCAGCGGCTGCCGGGCCGGCGACGTGGTGAACGTCATCGGCACTTCCACCTGCATCATCGCTCTCGGCCACGAGAACATGAAACCCGTTCGGGGCATCTGCGGCGCGGTTCCAGGCAGCGTCATTCCCGGCCTTATGGGCGTGGAAGCCGGGCAGTCGGCAACCGGCGACATATTCGAGGCCATCGCCCGCCGTGCCGGCACAGACGTGGCGACGTTATGCCGGGGGCTCGAGGATTACGGGCCGGGCGCGACCGGCCTCATGCGGCTGACCTGGGACAATGGCGACCGCACCGTTCTGGTTCGGTCGGACCTCGGAGGCGTTACGCTCGGCTGGGACCTGTCCCACAGCGCGGCGGATGAAATGCACGCGGCCATAGAAGGTATGGCCCTGCACACCCGGATCATCCTCGACCGTATGGGTGGTCTGTCTTTCGAGCGCGTGCTGAACGCGGGAGGCATCCCGCAGAAAAACGGCGTTCTGAACCAGACCTATGCCGATGTGCTCGGGTGCGATGTGCATGTGCCGGACCGCTCGCCCGTCGGCGTCGGTGCCTGCATCTTCGCCGCTCTTGCCGCCGGTGCCTTCGATACGATCGATGACGCGCAGGCCGTACTCAGCCCCCGCACGCGTGTCTTCAGGCCGCGTGCGGAGCGAAAGGACGCCTATGATGAACTCCACGGCCTCTTCCGCGACCTTTACTACGGTTTCGGCGCTGGAGAGCAGGTGGCGCTGGACAGGATATTGCCTGCGTTGAGAGCTTTCAGGCTCGGCAAACACAAGGACCAATCTCGCTAGCATTGCTTCGGCGGATTGACGTTTCGGGTCGTGGAGAGTCGGGCGTGGCCACCCCCTTTTTGATTATTGGTTCGACACGCGCTCGGCGGTGAACGCAAGCCTCAGCCAGGGCGGCAGGTGGAAGAGGCTCATCAGCAGGTACATCGCGGTCATGCCGTCGATCGGAAGGATGCTTGTGGCTGCGGAGCAAAGTGCAATCCGGGTCGCATCGCTCGCCGCGATCAGGCCCATGATAGCGAAGGTCGGCGAGGCGGCGTAGGCGAGCCAGCCGGCCATATCGCGCGCCCGCCGGGCCACTGCGCTTCCGTTGTCTGCTGCCGGTATTGCCATTCCTTGGCTCCCGCTCGATTGCCGCTGTTCCCCGCCGTTGCAGGATCGAGTGGGAATATAAGGCGGGGCGGAGGCCGGGTGAGAGTGACAAGTGTGACGGGATTTCGATGGACATGCTGATCGTTGCGGCGGGTAATCCGCGCGTCTCAACCGGCATCCCGCAAGGAAACGGGCGCCTGCGCGCCCGTTTCAAGAGAACCGCTTACCGGCCGCCGCCCCAGCGTTCGGGATAGCCCGGCAGTTCCTCGCAGCCGCACATTGCATAGTGCAGCGGCGGCATCGTCTCGTTGACGTAGTCGTCGAGGGTCTCGGCGGTGATCGCCGGTTGCGGCAGCACCCATTCCGGCCCCGGGACCTCCTCGCCGTCGAGGATCTTCAGCGCGGCGATGATCGGCGTGCGCCACTGATAGGTAGGATAGGTCGGCGCGATCGCCGTCAGCCCCATGGCCTTCCACTTCTGCAGGAAGTCCTGCTGGTCCTCTCCGACGAAGACCGGCACTTCCAGCCCGTTGTCCTCGAAGGCTTCGATCGCCGCTACGGCGGTGGCGCCGGAGTCCATCCACACCGCGTCGATGGGCCCGCGCTGGATATAGTCCTGGACGATCGACTTGGTCTTGGCGTTGTCGCCGTCGGTGAACTCGGCGCCGACAATGTTGAGGCCGGCCTCCTCGAAGATGCGCCGGCCGGCGGAAAAGCGTGTCTCCAGCACGTCGACGCCGGGCAGGATGCGCAGCATGAGCACGTTGGCGCCCTCGTCGACATTCTCGGCCACGAATTCCGCGCCCTGGATGCCGAAGCCGTAGCCGCCCACCGGATGGATGAAGGTGACGGGGCAGTCGGTGTTGACGCCGCGGTCGAAGACGATCACCGGCATCTGCTGGCAAGCCTGCTCGACGGCGGGGGTCAGCGCTGCCGTGGTGTTCGGCGAGACGATCATGATGTCGCAGTTGCCGCCCGCCAGAAGATCGCCGATGTCCGCGATCTGCTTGTCGTCCGAGCCCTCGGCGTCGACGTGGACAAGCTCCTCGATCTCGGGATGGAGCTCGGCTTCGGCCTGCATGTTGGTCCAGCCGACCACGCGCCAGGGATTGTTGACGCCGGCGTTCGAGAAGCAGACCGTATAGGGACCTTCCTTGGCATATTCCGAGGTGTCGACCATCGAATCCTCGAGATATTGCGCCCAGGGCTCGCCCTCGGGCCCCATCGGTTCCATCTGGAGCTGCTGGCGCTGCCGCTCGAACTCCTCCGGATCGTCGAAATTCGGGCTCTGTGCCCAGGCGCCCGCGACCATCAGGCCGAGCGCGGCGCTCAATGCGATCACTCTCTTCATGTCGTTTCGCTCCCTTTCACTACCGTACTTTCTCACCGGATCCGCGGCTTCCCGCATTTGGCGGACCCCGCGAATTCATCGGGCGGCATGCCGGCGCCGGTGCATGGCGTAGGCGACCGCCGTGATCAGGATCACGCCCTGCACCACCTCGCGCACGGGCTGCGGCAGCCCGACGAAATTGAGCAGGGTGAATATGGCCGTCAGCGTCAGCGCGCCGGCGATGCTGGCCGAGACCGAGCCGCGGCCGCCGAGAAGCTGCGCGCCGCC
>NZ_JBHSUM010000013.1:0-56189 GCF_042660605.1 Nitratireductor sp. GCM10026969 | reverse complement strand
GCCGGACCGCTGGTGCCGGCCGATCCGGCATCGCGCCCGCGCTGACGGTGCGCCCTGCGCAGGCGCGCGTAGTGGCTGTCCTTGGGGCTTTTCGGCTTGTCGTCGCTCATGCCGGTTCCTATATCCGAGACCGTCGCGCGCGCCTATCGGCAAGGCGCGGAAAATTCGCGTGCCAAAGCGCGTCGGCACTGTTGACACCGATCGATGTCGTGGCCATAAGGCGTCGCGAAAACGGCGCACCGACTTGTTGCGTGTGTTTTCCCGGCCGACTGGTTGCACGGTGCGGCAACAGACGGAGGGGTGTCCGAGTGGTTAAAGGAGGCGGACTGTAAATCCGCTGGCTATGCCTACGTTGGTTCGAATCCAACCCCCTCCACCACCCTTTGCCCGTTTCGGGTTTCGGGTGGCGGATCACTTTGCCCGGAACGGGCGAAGAGTGCCCTCCGAAGCTCCAGCGAAAGAGGGTTGTTTTCCGCGGGTATAGCTCAATGGTAGAGCAGCAGCCTTCCAAGCTGAATATGCGGGTTCGATTCCCGCTACCCGCTCCAAACCTTTCGTCCCGGCTCTTTCCCCTGCTGGCGTCTTGACGGCTTCGCCCAGCGCCGGCGGCAACAGTGGTAGCCTGTCCTTCTTCGGAACTCTCGGACGTCGTCGTGGTTCGGCCTCGAAAAAAGGGAGATTGCTTCATGGCATTTCCGCCCAGGCCGACACCGGAGCCGCCGGGACCAAAACCGGAACCGCCGCAACCCCTGCCGCCGGATCCCGCGCCCGATCCAGACAAGCCGGTTCCGACACGATAAGACGCATGGTCGGTGTATTGGGCCTGCACGATCAATGGGAGATCGTGCCGGAAAAACCGTTGACGATCACCACACCCAGGATGATCAGGCTCAGCCCGATCAGCGCAGCCGCATCGAGTGTTTGCCTGAAAACGAAGAACCCGATGGCCGAAATCAGCACGATGCCGAGCCCGCTCCAGATGGCGTAGGCGACGCCGACCGGCAGCGCCTTCAGCGAGACGGAGAGGAAATAGAAGGCGCCAGCGTAACACACCGCCATGCCCGCAGTCGGCAGCACTCGCGTGAATTGCTGGCTCTGCTGCAGAAAGGACGTCCCGATAACCTCGAAGACGATGGCGATGGCCAGCGAGCCATAGGTGATCAGTGCTGCCTGCATCAATGCTTCTCCAAAACACCAGTCCTCATGCCGCACATTGCGACGTTTGCGCCATCCGCGATCTATGCCGGGCACGAAGTCCGGACAAGCCCGATGGCCCTCTCCCGCCGCAGTCGACCGATTCCGTGCAAGAGGCGGGGAAGAGCTGAGCGCACAAGGGACTTGTCTTTTGCGGGCTTTGTCGTTAATCGCCCGGCAATCGGAATCAAAACACGCCGCCCAAGGGAATTGAGATGGCCAAAGGTAAATTCGAGCGCACGAAGCCGCATGTGAACATCGGGACGGTCGGTCACGTCGATCACGGGAAGACGACGCTGACGGCAGCGATCACGAAGTTTTTCGGCGACTTCCGGGCCTATGATCAGATTGACGCTGCGCCTGAGGAGAAGGCGCGCGGGATCACGATTTCGACGGCGCATGTCGAGTACGAGACGGATGCGCGGCACTACGCGCATGTCGACTGCCCGGGGCACGCGGACTACGTGAAGAACATGATCACGGGCGCGGCGCAGATGGACGGGGCGATCCTGGTTGTTTCGGCGGCGGACGGCCCGATGCCGCAGACGCGCGAGCACATTCTTCTGGCGCGCCAGGTTGGCGTTCCGGCGATCGTGGTGTTCCTGAACAAGGTGGACCAGGTTGACGATCCGGAGCTTCTGGAGCTTGTCGAGCTTGAGGTTCGCGAGCTTCTTTCGGCGTACGAGTTTCCGGGCGACGACATTCCGATCGTCAAGGGCTCGGCGCTTGCCGCGCTCGAGGATTCGAACAAGGAGATCGGCGAGGATGCGGTCCGCGAGCTGATGAAGCAGGTGGACGCGTACATCCCGACGCCGGAGCGTCCGATCGACCAGCCGTTCCTGATGCCGATCGAGGACGTGTTCTCGATTTCGGGCCGCGGGACGGTTGTGACGGGCCGCGTGGAGCGCGGGGTGATCAAGGTCGGCGACGAGATCGAGATCGTCGGCATCCGGCCGACGTCGAAGACGACGTGCACGGGCGTCGAGATGTTCCGCAAGCTCCTGGACCAGGGGCAGGCGGGCGACAACATCGGCGCGCTTCTGCGCGGTGTGGAGCGCGAGGGCGTCGAGCGCGGCCAGGTTCTGGCCAAGCCGGGCTCGGTGACGCCGCACACGAAGTTCAAGGCGGAAGCCTACATCCTGACGAAGGAGGAGGGCGGTCGCCACACGCCGTTCTTCACGAACTACCGTCCGCAGTTCTACTTCCGCACGACGGACGTGACGGGGGTGGTGACGCTGCCGGAGGGCACGGAGATGGTGATGCCGGGTGACAACATCGCGATGGACGTGGAACTGATCGTGCCGATCGCCATGGAGGAGCGCCTGCGCTTCGCCATCCGCGAAGGCGGCCGCACCGTTGGCGCCGGCATCGTCGCCGCAATCACCGAGTAAAGGAAAGGCGGGCAGGGCGTGGACCCTGCCGCCGGCCGAAATCCGGCGGCGATGTCGCAATCGTGCCGCCGGATGCATATCTGGACAGGCGGGCGCCGATTCGACGGGG
This sequence comes from Nitratireductor sp. GCM10026969, assembly GCF_042660605.1. Taxonomy (NCBI): domain Bacteria; kingdom Pseudomonadati; phylum Pseudomonadota; class Alphaproteobacteria; order Hyphomicrobiales; family Phyllobacteriaceae; genus Nitratireductor; species Nitratireductor sp. GCM10026969. The sequence continues at coordinate 53,495 of NZ_JBHSUM010000013.1, read as the reverse complement.
TTTATGCTTGAAGCCTGCGTGGTCAGGCATTAGAAGCGTCGGGCGGGCTGCAGGCCGTATAGGGGTATAGCTCAGTTGGTAGAGCGGCGGTCTCCAAAACCGCAGGTCGGGGGTTCGAGCCCCTCTGCCCCTGCCAGCATGTCAAGCGCGTCCGGATAAAGACACTTGCGCGAATGCGAATTCGGAACTATGTAGGGCCGTAGACGGACGGTGCGTGGAGCCTGGATGAGGCTTTACGCGCCTTTGTCGTGTGTCTGGAGATAGGTGGCGATTCGCGCCGGATCCAGGCAATTCCCGGGTCGGGCCGGGACGAATAGAGTCCGGATTCCCGGGTGCTCAAGAAATTTTTAAAAAGAGCGGCAGATGGCGGCGAAGACCACAAATCCTTTCACCTTTTTGCAGCAGGTGCGGGCCGAGACCGCGAAGGTGACGTGGCCTTCGCGGCGCGAAACCCTGATTTCCACCGTCATGGTGCTCGCCTTTGTTGCCTTGGCCGCGCTGTTCTTTTTCGCCGCCGACCAAGTGATGGCGTGGGCCATCGAACTGATCTTGCAGATCGGCGTCTGACAGCGGCGGCACAGGGAGAATTTTTGAGATGACTGCGCGGTGGTACATCGTCCACGCCTATTCGAATTTCGAGAAGAAGGTTGCCGAATCGATCGAGGAGCAGGCGCGCCAGAAGGGGCTGGCAGATAACATCGAGCAGGTGGTGGTGCCGACCGAGAAGGTCGTCGAAGTGCGCCGCGGCCGCAAGGTCGATGCCGAGCGCAAGTTCTTTCCCGGTTACGTGCTGGTCAAGGCCAATCTGACGGATCCCGTTTTCAGTTTGATCAAGAACACGCCGAAGGTGACCGGGTTCCTGGGCGACTCGCGTCCGGTGCCGATCACGGAAGCGGAAGCCGAGCGCATCCTGGTGCAGGTCCAGGAGGGTGTGGAGCGGCCGAAGCCTTCCGTTACCTTCGAAATCGGCGAGCAGGTACGCGTCTCCGACGGCCCGTTCGCTTCCTTCAACGGCTTCGTGCAGGAAGTGGACGAGGAGCGCTCGCGGCTCAAGGTGGAGGTCTCAATCTTCGGGCGCGCGGTGCCCGTCGATCTGGAATTCGGTCAGGTCGAGAAGGGCTGACCGGGGTTCCGGTTTCCGGAACAAATGGGTGGAAGGAAAAGGCGGCGTAGCCGGCCGCCCGTTCCGCACCACCGAACTGCAACCGCCGGAGTTTCCGGCATCAGGAAAGGCAGATGAGAGATGGCTAAGAAGATCGCAGGCCAGCTCAAGCTCCAGGTCCCAGCGGGGTCGGCGACGCCGTCGCCGCCGATCGGGCCGGCGCTTGGTCAGCGCGGCATCAACATCATGGAGTTCTGCAAGGCGTTCAACGCCCAGACCCAGGAGATGGAGAAGGGCTCGCCCATCCCGGTAGTGATCACCTACTACCAGGACAAGTCCTTCACCTTCACCATGAAGACGCCGCCGGTGAGCTTCTTCCTGAAGAAGGAAGCGAAGCTGAAGTCCGGCGCCAAGGAGCCCGGCAAGCAGACCGTCGGGAAGATCTCGCGCGACAAGGTGCGCCAGATCGCCGAGGCGAAGATGAAGGATCTGAACGCGTACGACGTGGATGCCGCGGTGCGCATGGTCGAAGGCTCGGCCCGCTCCATGGGCCTGGAAGTGGTGGGCTGACGATATGGCGACGAAACTTTCCAAGCGCGTGGCCCAGAGCCGCGAGGGCCTCGACCGCAACAAGCAGTATGCGCTCGATGAGGCGGTGAGCCTCCTGAAGGAGCGGGCGAACGCCAAGTTCGACGAGACGATCGAAGTGGCGATGAATCTCGGCGTCGATCCGCGTCATGCCGACCAGATGGTGCGCGGCGTGGTTAACCTGCCGAACGGCACGGGCCGCACCGTGCGTGTGGCGGTGTTCGCCAAGGGCGACAAGGCCGACGAGGCGAAGGCCGCCGGCGCCGATCTGGTTGGTGCCGAGGATCTGGTCGAGGCCGTGCAGAAGGGCGAGATCAATTTCGACCGCTGCATCGCCACGCCCGACATGATGCCGCTGGTTGGCCGCCTGGGCAAGGTGCTCGGTCCGCGCGGGCTGATGCCGAACCCGAAGGTGGGCACGGTCACCGCCGACGTTGCCGCGGCGGTGAAGGCCTCCAAGGGCGGCGCCGTCGAGTTCCGCGTCGAGAAGGCGGGCATCGTGCATGCCGGCGTCGGCAAGGTCTCCTTCGACGCCAACGCCATCGCCGAGAACGTGCGCGCCTTCGCCGATGCGGTGATCAAGGCCAAGCCGGCGGGCGCCAAAGGCAATTACGTGAAGCGAGTGGCGCTCACCTCGACCATGGGGCCGGGGCTCAAGATCGACGCCTCGACCTTGTCGGCGTCGTGAAATGAAGCCGGGGAGGCATCTCCCCGGCACATCCATTCCGGGCCGGAAACGACCTGGAAGCCGGAGGGAAACTTCCGGCAATCCTGTCCGAGATTGCAGGTGGCTCGCCTTAATTCCTTTTCAGGGCCTGCATGAGACGGGGAAGAGCCGACAAAGGCATGCCGCAAGGCAGCCTGTGGAAGGTTCGAACCGTGTTGGCCTTTTGTCCGTCGCCGGTTTCCGGCATGGCGAAAGGGGGCAGGATCCTCGAGCGTCGTTCGGGTGATCCGCAATCGTGGGTGGCCCGGCCGGCAAAAGGCAAACCGGCGGAAGGCCCTGACAAGGGCGCCGCCAACTGGAGAAAGGCTGTGGACAGAGCGGAAAAGCGCGAATTCGTCGCGGGTCTGAACCAGGTGTTCGAAAGCACCGGGTCCGTCGTCGTGGCGCATTACACCGGCCTGACCGTCGCGCAGATGAACGACCTCAGGTCGAAGATGCGTGAAGCGGGCGGAACGGTGAAGGTCGCGAAGAACCGCCTCGCCAAGATCGCTCTTCAGGGCACCCAGTCCGAAGGCATTCAGTCCCTCTTCGAGGGGCAGACGCTGATTGCCTATTCGGACGATCCGGTTGTCGCTCCGAAGGTCGCCAACGATTTCGCCAAGGGGAACGACAAGCTTGTCATTCTCGGCGGCGTGATGGGCGCGACCGCACTCGACGCCGACGGCGTGAAGGCACTTGCCTCGCTGCCGTCGCTGGACGAGTTGAGAGCGAAGATCGTCGGCATGATCTCGACGCCGGCAACCCGGATCGCGCAGGTCGTCAACGCACCGGCGGGCCAAGTGGCCCGGGTCGTCGGCGCCTATGCCCGGAAGGACGAGGCGGCGTGAGGCCGTTTTTGACCAACAACACAGTTCGAACATGTAAGGAAATGAACAATGGCTGATCTTGCGAAGATCGTTGATGACCTTTCGAACCTCACCGTCCTCGAGGCGGCCGAGCTTTCGAAGATGCTGGAAGAGAAGTGGGGCGTCTCCGCGGCCGCTCCCGTTGCCGTGGCCGCTGCCGGCGGTGCGGCGGCCCCTGCCGAGGCGGCTGAAGAGCAGACCGAGTTCGACGTCGTTCTGGCCGATGCCGGCGCACAGAAGATCAACGTGATCAAGGAAGTGCGTGCCATCACCGGTCTCGGCCTGAAGGAGGCCAAGGACCTGGTCGAGGCCGCGCCGAAGCCGGTCAAGGAAGGCGTGGCGAAGGACGAGGCCGACAAGATCAAGGCGCAGCTCGAGGGAGCCGGCGCCAAGGTCGAGCTGAAGTAGCAGCATCGCCTTTGGACCGCGGACGGATGCCGTCCGCGGTCCGGAGCGAGCGAGGCTGAAGTCAGGAAAACCTTTTTCCTGAAGGCCGGAAACCGGCTTTCAGGAAACGGGTTTTCATCCGTTTGGATTGGACGTCCCTTCGACAGGCGCAGGAGGGCGGACCATATTGGCAGGTAAGCGGCAGGCAAGGAGCGACGATGGCCCAGACCCAGACTTTCAACGGTCGCAGGCGCGTACGCAAGTTTTTCGGGAAGATTCCGGAAGTTGCGGAGATGCCGAACCTCATCGAGGTTCAGAAAGCATCCTATGATCAGTTTCTCATGGTTGAGGAACCGCGGGGCGGGCGGCCCGACGAGGGGCTGCAGGCGGTTTTCAAGTCGGTGTTCCCGATCCAGGATTTCGCCGGCACGGCGATGCTCGAATTCGTCAGCTACGAGTTCGAGGCGCCGAAGTTCGATGTCGAGGAGTGCCGGCAGCGCGACCTCACCTATGCGGCGCCGCTGAAGGTGACGCTGCGCCTGATCGTCTTCGACGTGGACGAGGATACGGGTTCCAAATCCATCAAGGACATCAAGGAGCAGGACGTCTACATGGGCGACATGCCGCTCATGACGGACAACGGCACCTTTATCGTCAACGGCACGGAGCGTGTGATCGTTTCGCAGATGCACCGTTCGCCGGGCGTCTTCTTCGATCACGACAAGGGCAAGTCCCACTCGTCCGGCAAGCTGCTCTTTGCGGCGCGCGTCATTCCCTATCGCGGTTCCTGGCTCGACATCGAGTTCGACGCCAAGGACATCGTCTATGCGCGCATCGACCGGCGGCGCAAGCTTCCAGCCACCTCACTGTTGATGGCGCTCGGCATGGACAGCGAGGAGATCCTGTCGACCTTCTACAACAAGCTGACCTATATCCGCGACGGCGACAACTGGCGCGTTCCGTTCTCCACAGAGCGTTTCCGTGGCATGAAGGCGACGTCCGACATCATCGACGCCGATTCCGGTGAGGTCGTCGTCGAGGCGGGCAAGAAGATCACCGCCCGGCAGGCGCGCCAGCTCGCAGACAAGGGCCTGAAGGCGATCCGTGCGACGGAAGACGATCTGCTCGGCAACTATCTCGCCGAGGACATCGTCAACATGGCCACGGGCGAGATCTTCCTCGAAGCCGGCGACGAGATCGACGAAAAGACCCTGAAGGTGCTCATGGAGGCGGGGGTCGACGAGGTGCACTTCCTCGATATCGACCACGTCAATATCGGCGGCTACATCCGCAACACGCTTGTGGCCGATAAGAACGAGAGCCGGCAGGATGCCCTGTTCGACATCTACCGGGTCATGCGCCCGGGCGAGCCGCCGACGCTGGAGACGGCGGAGGCCATGTTCCACTCGCTGTTCTTCGATCCCGAGCGCTACGACCTTTCGGCCGTCGGGCGGGTGAAGATGAATATGCGTCTGGAGCTCGACGCCGAGGACACGGTGCGCGTCCTGCGCAAGGAAGACATCGTCGCCGTGGTCAAGACCTTGGTCGAATTGCGCGACGGCAAGGGCGAGATCGACGACATCGACAATCTCGGCAACCGCCGCGTGCGCTCCGTCGGCGAATTGATGGAGAACCAGTACCGCGTCGGCCTGCTGCGCATGGAGCGCGCCATCAAGGAGCGCATGTCGTCGATCGAGATCGACACGGTCATGCCCCAGGATCTGATCAACGCCAAGCCGGCGGCGGCGGCCGTGCGCGAGTTCTTCGGCTCCTCGCAGCTCTCGCAGTTCATGGACCAGACGAACCCGCTGTCGGAGATCACCCACAAGCGGCGCCTGTCGGCGCTCGGCCCGGGCGGTCTTACCCGTGAGCGTGCCGGCTTCGAGGTGCGCGACGTGCACCCCACGCATTACGGCCGCATCTGCCCGATCGAGACGCCGGAAGGCCCGAATATCGGCCTGATCAACTCGCTCGCCACCTTCGCGCGTGTGAACAAGTACGGCTTCATCGAGACGCCGTACCGCAAGATCGTGGACGGCAAGATATCCGAGGACGTCATCTACCTGTCGGCGATGGAAGAGGCCAAGCACTATGTGGCCCAGGCCAATGCGCAGATCGACGAGGACGGGCGGTTCGCCGACGAGTTCGTCGTCTGCCGCCACGCCGGCGAGGTGATGCTCGCGCCGCGTGAGAACGTCGACCTGATGGACGTTTCGCCGAAGCAGCTCGTCTCGGTTGCCGCAGCACTCATCCCGTTCCTGGAGAACGACGACGCCAACCGCGCGCTGATGGGCTCGAATATGCAGCGTCAGGCCGTGCCGCTGGTGCGCGCCGAGGCTCCGTTCGTCGGCACCGGCATGGAGCCGGTGGTGGCGCGCGACTCCGGGGCGGCCATCGCCGCGCGCCGCACCGGCATCGTCGACCAGGTGGATGCGACGCGTATCGTCATCCGCGCGACGGAGGACGTGGATGCGTCCCAGTCGGGCGTCGACATCTACCGGCTGCAGAAGTTCCAGCGTTCGAACCAGAACACCTGCATCAACCAGCGGCCGCTGGTGCGTATCGGCGACCAGATCAACAAGGGCGACATCATCGCCGACGGCCCGTCGACGGATCTCGGCGATCTGGCGCTCGGCCGCAATGTGCTCGTCGCCTTCATGCCCTGGAACGGCTACAACTACGAGGACTCCATCCTGCTTTCCGAGCGCATCGTGCGTGACGACGTCTTCACCTCGATCCATATCGAGGAGTTCGAGGTCATGGCGCGCGACACCAAGCTCGGGCCGGAGGAGATCACGCGCGACATTCCGAACGTTTCGGAAGAGGCGCTGAAGAACCTCGACGAGGCCGGCATCGTCTATATCGGCGCCGAGGTCCAGCCGGGCGACATCCTGGTCGGCAAGATCACGCCGAAGGGCGAAAGCCCGATGACGCCGGAGGAGAAGCTGCTGCGCGCCATCTTCGGCGAGAAGGCATCGGATGTGCGCGATACCTCCATGCGCATGCCGCCCGGCACCTACGGAACAGTGGTCGAGGTGCGTGTCTTCAATCGCCATGGCGTGGAGAAGGACGAGCGTGCCATGGCCATCGAGCGCGAGGAGATCGAGCGCCTGGCCAAGGACCGCGACGACGAGCAGTCGATCCTCGACCGCAACGTCTATGCGCGCCTGTCCGAGATGCTTATCGGGAAGGATGCGATCGCGGGACCGAAGGGCTTTAAGAAGGGCGCGACGCTTACGGCGGAACTTCTTGACGAGTATCCCCGTTCGCAATGGTGGCAGTTCGCCGTCGATGACGAGAAGCTGCAGAGCGAGCTGGAGAGCTTGCGCGCTCAGTACGACGAGTCCAAGGGGGCGCTGGAAAGCCGCTTCATGGACAAGGTCGAGAAGGTGCAGCGTGGCGACGAAATGCCGCCCGGCGTGATGAAGATGGTCAAGGTCTTCGTCGCCGTGAAGCGCAAGATGCAGCCGGGAGACAAGATGGCCGGCCGGCACGGCAACAAGGGTGTCGTCTCGAAGATCGTGCCCGTCGAGGACATGCCGTTCCTCGAGGACGGCACGCATGTGGACATCGTCTTGAACCCGCTGGGCGTGCCGAGCCGCATGAATGTCGGCCAGATCCTGGAGACGCATCTCGGCTGGGCCTGCGCGGGCATGGGCCGCCAGATCGGTGAAATGATCGAAGCCTACAAGGAGAATAGCGACATCAAGCCACTCCGGTCGACGATCGAGAAGCTGATCCCGGACAATGAGCGCAACGAGCCTGTCCGCGAATATGACGACGAAAGCGTGATCCAGCTCGGTGAACAGATGCGCCGCGGCGTGTCGATCGCCACGCCCGTCTTCGACGGCGCGCACGAATCCGACATCAACAAGATGCTGGAGGAGGCGGGTCTCGAGTCGAGCGGCCAGGCGACGCTCTACGACGGACGCACGGGCGAGTCTTTCGATCGTCAGGTGACGGTGGGCTACATATACATGCTCAAGCTGCACCACCTGGTGGATGACAAGATCCATGCCCGCTCCATCGGCCCGTACTCGCTCGTCACCCAGCAGCCGCTGGGCGGCAAGGCGCAGTTCGGCGGTCAGCGCTTCGGCGAGATGGAGGTCTGGGCTCTGGAAGCCTACGGCGCCGCTTACACGCTGCAGGAGATGCTCACCGTCAAATCGGACGACGTGGCCGGCCGCACCAAGGTCTACGAGGCCATCGTGCGCGGCGACGACACCTTCGAGGCGGGTATTCCGGAGAGCTTCAACGTCCTGGTCAAGGAGATGCGCTCACTCGGCCTCAACGTGGAGCTGGAGAACTCGCGGCTCGACTCGCCGCCGCCGACCCAGTTGCCCGAAGCAGCCGAGTGACGGAATGAAGCGCGCCGCGGAGGACCGCGGCGCGCGCCAGGTGAAGGCGGGACGGCGATAAAACGGCACGAGGTGCCGTCGCCACGAGAAGCCCGCCGGGACCGCAAGAGATTCAAGGGGCGATGTGGCCCCGCAAAGGAGATCGGCATGAACCAAGAGGTCATGAACCTGTTCAACCCTCAGGCGCCGGCACAGACCTTCGATTCCATCCGGATTTCGCTGGCCAGCCCGGAAAAGATCCTGTCCTGGTCCTACGGTGAGATCAAGAAGCCGGAGACGATCAACTACCGCACCTTCAAGCCGGAGCGTGACGGCCTGTTCTGCGCGCGCATTTTCGGTCCCATCAAGGACTACGAGTGCCTGTGCGGCAAATACAAGCGCATGAAGTACAAGGGCGTCATCTGCGAGAAGTGCGGCGTCGAGGTTACGCTCTCGCGCGTGCGCCGCGAACGCATGGGCCACATCGAGCTGGCCGCTCCGGTCGCCCACATCTGGTTTTTGAAGTCGCTGCCTTCCCGCATCGGCACGCTGCTCGACATGACGCTCAAGGACATCGAGCGGGTTCTCTACTTCGAGAACTACATCGTGACCGAGCCGGGCCTGACGGCGCTCAAGGAAAACCAGCTCCTCTCCGAAGAGGAGTACATGATGGCCGTCGACGAGTATGGCGAGGATTCCTTCACCGCCATGATCGGCGCCGAGGCGATCCACCACCTGCTCGAGGCGATGGACCTCGAAAAGATCGCCGGTGATCTGCGCTCCGATCTCGCTTCGACCACGTCCGAGCTGAAGCAGAAGAAGCTTCTGAAGCGGCTCAAGGTGGTGGAGAATTTCCTGGAATCCGGCAACCGTCCGGAATGGATGATCATGAAGGTCGTCCCGGTGATCCCGCCGGACCTTCGTCCGCTGGTACCGCTTGACGGCGGCCGCTTCGCGACGTCGGATTTGAACGACCTCTACCGCCGCGTCATCAACCGCAACAATCGCCTGAAGCGGCTGATCGAGCTCAGGGCGCCGGGCATCATCATCCGCAACGAGAAGCGCATGCTGCAGGAGGCTGTCGACGCGCTGTTCGACAATGGCCGCCGCGGCCGTGTGATCACCGGCGCCAACAAGCGTCCGCTGAAGTCGCTGTCGGACATGCTGAAAGGCAAGCAGGGCCGCTTCCGCCAGAACCTGCTCGGCAAGCGCGTCGACTATTCCGGCCGCTCCGTGATCGTGACGGGTCCCGAGCTCAAGCTGCACCAGTGCGGCCTGCCGAAGAAGATGGCGCTGGAGCTCTTCAAGCCCTTCATCTACGCCCGTCTCGACGCCAAGGGCTATTCGTCCACCGTCAAGCAGGCGAAGAAGCTGGTCGAGAAGGAGCGTCCGGAGGTCTGGGACATCCTCGACGAGGTGATCCGCGAGCACCCGGTGCTTCTGAACCGTGCGCCGACGCTGCACCGCCTCGGCATCCAGGCGTTCGAACCCACGCTGATCGAAGGCAAGGCGATCCAGCTTCACCCGCTGGTCTGCACGGCCTTCAACGCCGACTTCGACGGCGATCAGATGGCTGTGCACGTGCCCTTGTCGCTGGAAGCCCAGCTCGAGGCGCGCGTGCTCATGATGTCGACCAACAACATCCTGCACCCGGCCTCCGGCGCACCGATCATCGTGCCGTCGCAGGACATGGTTCTCGGACTCTATTACCTGTCCATCATGAATCAGAACGAGCCGGGCGAGGGGATGGTGTTCGCCGATATGGGCGAGCTGCACCATGCGCTCGAAAACAAGGTCGTCACGTTGCACACCAAGATCAGGGGCCGCTTCAAGACCGTCGATCACGAGGGCAAGCCGGTTTCCGAGATCCACCAGACGACGCCGGGCCGCATGATCGTCGGCGAGCTTCTGCCGAAGAACCCGAACGTGCCGTTCGACATCTGCAACCAGGAGCTGACCAAGAAGAACATCTCCAAGATGATCGACACGGTCTATCGCCACTGCGGGCAGAAGGAGACGGTGATCTTCTGCGACCGGATCATGGCGCTCGGTTTCGGCCAGGCGTGCAAGGCAGGCATCTCCTTCGGCAAGGACGACATGCTGATCCCCGACAGCAAGGAGAAACTGATCGCCGAGACCGAGGCGCTCGCCAAGGAATACGAGCAGCAGTACAATGACGGCCTGATCACCCAGGGCGAGAAGTACAACAAGGTCGTCGACGCGTGGGCCAAGTGCTCCGAGAAGGTCGCCGACGAGATGATGAAGCGCATCAAGGCGATCGAGTTCGACGAGAACGAGCGGCAGAAGCCGATGAACTCGATCTACATGATGTCCCATTCGGGCGCCCGCGGCTCGCCGGCGCAGATGCGCCAGCTTGCCGGCATGCGCGGCCTGATGGCGCGTCCGGACGGCTCCATCATCGAGACGCCGATCATCTCGAACTTCAAGGAAGGCCTGACCGTGATGGAGTACTTCAACTCCACCCACGGCGCGCGCAAGGGCCTCGCCGACACGGCGCTGAAGACGGCCAACTCCGGCTATCTGACCCGCCGTCTCGTCGACGTGGCGCAGGACTGCATCGTCACGGTGTCCGACTGCGGCACCGACAAGGGCCTCACCATGCAGCCCATCGTCGATGCCGGTCAGGTGGTGGCATCCATCGGCCAGCGAGTGCTGGGCCGCACCGCTCTCGAGGACGTGGTTGATCCGGCGACGGACGAGGTGATCGTGTCTGCCGGGCGCCTCATCGACGAGCGCGACGTGGAAGCCATCGAGGCCGCCGGCATCCAGACGGTGCGTATTCGCTCCGCGCTCACCTGCGAGGTGCGCAACGGCGTCTGCGCGGTCTGCTACGGGCGCGATCTGGCGCGCGGCACGCCGGTCAATATCGGCGAGGCGGTCGGGGTCATCGCCGCCCAGTCGATCGGCGAGCCGGGCACCCAGCTCACCATGCGCACCTTCCATATGGGCGGCACGGCGCAGGTGGTCGACCAGTCCTTCCTGGAGGCTTCCTTCGAGGGCACGGTCAAGATCCGCAACCGCAACGTGGTGCGCAACTCCGACGGTCATCTGGTCGTCATGGGCCGCAACATGGCAGTGCTGATCCTGGATGAGGGGGGCAACGAGCGCGCCTCGCATCGCATGACCTACGGCGCCCGTATCTATGTCGACGACGGCGATAAGGTGAAGCGCGGCCAGCGGATCGCCGAGTGGGACCCGTACACGCGTCCCATGCTCACCGAGGTGGAAGGCACGGTGGCGTTCGAGGACCTGGTGGATGGCGTGTCGGTGCAGGAGGCGACCGACGAGTCGACCGGCATCACCAAGCGCGAGGTCGTCGACTGGCGGTCCACGCCGCGCGGCTCGGACCTGAAGCCGGCCATCACGATCCTCGACTCCAACGGCAAGGTCGCCAAGCTTGCCCGCGGTGGTGAAGCGCGCTTCCTGCTCTCTGTCGAGGCGGTGCTGTCGACCGAGCCGGGCGCCAAGGTGAAGCCCGGCGACGTGATCGCCCGTATTCCGACCGAGAGTGCGCGCACCAAGGACATCACCGGCGGTCTGCCGCGGGTGGCCGAACTCTTCGAAGCGCGGCGTCCGAAGGACCACGCCATCATCGCCGAGATCGACGGCACGGTGCGTTTCGGCCGCGACTACAAGAACAAGCGCCGCATCGTCATCGAGCCGCACGACTCGACCATGGAGCCGGTGGAGTATCTCATCCCGAAGGGCAAGCCGTTCCACCTTCAGGACGGCGACGTCATCGAGAAGGGCGACTTCATCCTCGACGGCAATCCGGCACCGCACGACATCCTGGCGATCAAGGGCGTGGAGGCGCTGGCCTCCTATCTCGTCAACGAGATCCAGGAGGTCTACCGGCTGCAGGGCGTGTTGATCAACGACAAGCACATCGAGGTGATCGTCCGCCAGATGCTGCAGAAGATCGAGATCACCGCTCAGGGCGATTCGACCTACATCCCCGGCGACCATGTGGATGAGGTCGAGTTCGACGAGGTCAACGACCGCCTGGTCGAGGAGGGCAAGAAGCCTGCGGAAGGCCAGCCGGTGCTACTCGGCATCACCAAGGCTTCGTTGCAGACGCCGTCCTTCATCTCCGCCGCCTCCTTCCAGGAGACGACGCGTGTGCTGACCGAGGCCGCCGTGGCGGGCAAGATCGACACGCTGCAGGGGCTGAAGGAGAACGTGATCGTCGGCCGCCTCATCCCGGCCGGCACGGGCGGCGCGATGACCCAGATCCGGCGCATCGCCCGCTCGCGGGACGATCTCATCCTCGACGAGCAGCGCAAGGAGTCCGGCTCGGAGATGGACCGGGCGCTTGCCGACATGTCGGGACAGCCGGCCGAGTAACCGGCCGCTTTTCCGGACCCAATGCAAAAAGCCGCCGGGGAGACCCGGCGGCTTTCCTTTTCTACTGAAGGATCGGCGGCTAGGCAGGAAAAGTTGAAGCCGGGTTTCCGTCCGGAATTGCGTGGAATCAAATGGCTGGTCAGGTCACCGTTTCCGTGAGACGGTGAACTGATCTTATTCCGGCTCGTCGAAGGTTACGACGGCAATCTCGCCTTCCGTGGCGCCTTGCCAGGCGGAAAGGTGCGGCTCCTCGTCGGGCGCTCCTTCCATTTCGCCGATCTGGTCGAGCTCGGCTTCGGCATATCCCTCCTGCGCCAGCGCCTCCAGCGCCATGCGCACCGCCGAATCGTCGTCCGGCGCGACGAGCATCACATGCACGCCCTCGCTGGCGGCGCCCGATTCGCGCCAGACCCGCCCGGTGATGATCGTCACGGGCCGTTCCTCATTGTCGTTCATCGCGTGTTCCTGTTCCATCTCTTCGGCGCACTGCAGCGATACACCGCTTCAATGTCGCATTTATGCCGCCGCAGGGACAGGGCAAGCCTGGAAAACGCGGTGCGTACCTCCTATATCGGCGCTGGATGATCGTTTGCGACGGTGCGCCGGGGTCTATCTGCCGGGCAATGCAAGATAATGGCCGGTCCGGGGTTGACGGTGGCCCGCGTTGCGCGTATTACCCGCCGCGTCTGAGCCGATGTGAGGCTTTTCCTTCCGGAGCGACGCGCGCCGGAGCTGGCCTCAAACAGGGTTCGTTTTAACGAGCGACAGACTTCCGGGGCATGAAGCGGTGAGCCGCTTCCTCTGCATGTATTCGGGCAGGACCGCGGGCGAGCGGTTTTGGTGCCCGAATTTACGTATGGAAGGCCGTTCGCGTGAGCGGACCTGGGTCTGAGGCACGAGATTGTAAAAAGGGAAGGTTTGATGCCGACCGTAAACCAGCTGATCAACAAGCCGCGCAAGGCGCCGGTGAAGCGTAACAAGGTGCCGGCCATGCAGGCCAACCCGCAGAAGCGGGGTGTTTGTACGCGCGTCTATACGACGTCGCCGAAGAAGCCGAACTCGGCCATGCGCAAGGTGGCGAAGATCCGGCTCGCCAATGGCTTCGAAGTGATCGGCTACATCCCGGGCGAGGGGCATAACCTTCAGGAACACTCCGTGGTGATGATCCGCGGCGGCCGCGTGAAGGATCTGCCCGGCGTTCGCTATCACATCATCCGCGGCGTGCTCGACACGCAGGGTGTGAAAAGCCGCAAGCAGCGCCGCTCCAAGTATGGCGCTAAGCGTCCGAAGTAAGGGTTTCCCGGCTTCGGCGCTTTTTATGTGGCGCCGGGCCATGAAGGTGAGAGACGAAGAAGATGTCCCGACGTCACCGTGCAGAAAAGCGTGAGATCAACCCGGACCCGAAGTTTGGGGACATGGTTGTGACCAAGTTCATGAACGCCATCATGCTTGACGGTAAGAAGTCCGTCGCCGAGCGGATCGTTTACGGCGCGCTCGATCAGGTCCATGACAAGACCAAGCAGGAGCCGGTGGCGGTCTTTCATCAGGCGCTGGAAAACGTCTCGCCGCACCTCGAGGTTCGCTCGCGGCGCGTGGGTGGCGCGACTTACCAGGTGCCGGTCGACGTGCGTCCGGAGCGCCGCCAGGCGCTGGCCATCCGCTGGTTGATCGCGGCTGCGCGCAACCGTAACGAGACGACAATGGTCGAGCGCCTTTCGGGCGAGTTGATGGATGCGTCGAACAATCGCGGCACGGCTGTGAAGAAGCGCGAGGACACGCACAAGATGGCCGAGGCCAACCGTGCGTTCTCGCACTACCGCTGGTAACGCCCGGGCGCCGGATTGAAGAGGTGAGCTGACATGGCCCGCGACTACAAAATCGAAGATTACCGCAATTTCGGTATCATGGCGCATATCGACGCCGGCAAGACGACGACGACCGAGCGTGTCCTGTTCTATACGGGCAAGTCGCACAAGATCGGCGAAGTCCATGACGGCGCGGCCACCATGGACTGGATGGAGCAGGAGCAGGAGCGGGGCATCACAATCACCTCGGCTGCCACCACCACCTTCTGGGAAGGCCGCGACGGCAAGAAGCGTCGCTTCAACATCATCGACACGCCCGGGCACGTCGACTTCACTATCGAGGTCGAGCGCTCGCTGCGCGTGCTTGACGGTGCGATTGCGCTGCTCGACGCCAATGCCGGTGTGGAGCCGCAGACCGAGACCGTCTGGCGTCAGGCAGACAAGTATCACGTCCCGCGCATGATCTTCTGCAACAAGATGGACAAGATCGGCGCCGACTTCTTCCGCTCTGCCGAGATGGTCAAGACGCGGCTTGGCGCAACGCCGCTCGTCATGCAGCTGCCCATCGGCGCCGAGAGCGATTTCGCCGGCGTGGTCGATCTCATCGAGATGAAGGCGCTGGTCTGGCGCTCGGAGAACCTGGGTGCAGCCTGGGACATCCTGGAGATTCCCGATGATCTCAAGGCGCAGGCCGAGGAGTATCGCGAGAAGCTCGTCGAGACGGCGGTCGAGATCGATGAGGGCGCGATGGAGCGCTATCTCGAGGGCGAGATGCCGTCCAACGACGAACTGCGTGCGCTGATCCGCAAGGGCACGATCAACGTTCAGTTCTTCCCCATGTTCTGCGGCTCCGCCTTCAAGAACAAGGGCGTGCAGCCGCTGCTCGACGCGGTGGTCGACTTCCTGCCTTCGCCCGTCGAAGTTCCGCCCATCAAGGGCATTGACCCGAAGACCGAGACGGAAGTGGCGCGCAAGTCGTCCGACGACGAGCCGCTCTCCATGCTCGCCTTCAAGATCATGAACGATCCTTTTGTTGGCTCGCTGACCTTCTGCCGCATCTATTCCGGCGTTCTCAACAAGGGCGTGTCGCTGGCGAATACGGTGAAGGACAAGCGCGAGCGCATCGGCCGCATGCTGCAGATGCACTCCAACTCGCGCTCCGACCTCGATGTGGCTTATGCCGGCGACATCGTTGCGCTGGCCGGCCTCAAGGAGACGACGACGGGCGACACGCTGTGCGACCCGCTGAAGCCGGTTGTGCTGGAACGCATGGAGTTCCCCGATCCGGTCATCGAGATCGCGGTTGAGCCGAAGACCAAGGCCGACCAGGAGAAGATGTCGCTGGCGCTGAATCGTCTCGCCGCCGAGGACCCCTCCTTCCGCGTCAAAAGCGACGAGGAGTCGGGCCAGACGCGCATCTTCGGGATGGGCGAGCTTCACCTCGACATCATCATCGATCGCATGAAGCGCGAGTTCAAGGTCGAGGCCAATGTCGGCGCCCCGCAGGTGGCTTATCGCGAGACCATCACGCAGGCGGCCGAGGTGGATTATACCCACAAGAAGCAGACCGGTGGATCGGGCCAGTTCGCCCGCGTCAAGCTGGTGTTCGAGCCCAATCCGGAAGGCGAGGATTTCGTTTTCGAATCCAAGATCGTCGGCGGCTCCGTGCCGAAGGAGTACATCCCCGGTGTGCAGAAGGGCATCGAGAGCGTCCTGTCCTCCGGGCCGGTCGCGGGCTTTCCGATGCTGGGCGTGAAGGCCACGCTGGTGGACGGCGCCTACCACGATGTCGACTCTTCGGTGCTCGCCTTCGAGATCGCCGCCCGGGCGGCCTTCCGCGAAGGTGCGCAGAAAGCGGGCGCGCAGCTTCTCGAGCCGATCATGAAGGTCGAGGTCGTGACGCCTGAAGAGTATATGGGCGACGTCATCGGCGACCTGAACTCCCGCCGCGGGCAGATTCAGGGCACCGAGGCGCGCGGCATCGCCACCGTGGTCAACGCCATGGTGCCGCTCGCAAACATGTTCAAATATGTCGACAATCTGCGCTCGATGTCCCAGGGCCGTGCCCAGTACACGATGCAGTTCGACCACTACGAGCCGGTTCCCAGCGCGGTGGCGCAGGAGATCCAAAAGAAGTTCGCGTGATCCGGTCGGGCGACCTCACGGGAAGGAAAGGCCTGAAAAGGCGGAAAATAACGGAGACCTCACATGGCCAAAGGTAAATTCGAGCGCACGAAGCCGCATGTGAACATCGGGACGGTCGGTCACGTTGACCACGGGAAGACGACGCTGACGGCAGCGATCACGAAGTTTTTCGGCGACTTCCGGGCCTATGATCAGATTGACGCTGCGCCTGAGGAGAAGGCGCGCGGGATCACGATTTCGACGGCGCATGTCGAGTACGAGACGGATGCGCGGCACTATGCGCATGTCGACTGCCCGGGGCACGCGGACTACGTGAAGAACATGATCACGGGCGCGGCGCAGATGGACGGGGCGATCCTGGTTGTTTCGGCGGCGGACGGCCCGATGCCGCAGACGCGCGAGCACATTCTTCTGGCGCGCCAGGTTGGCGTTCCGGCGATCGTGGTGTTCCTGAACAAGGTGGACCAGGTTGACGATCCGGAGCTTCTGGAGCTTGTCGAGCTTGAGGTTCGCGAGCTTCTTTCGGCGTACGAGTTTCCGGGCGACGACATTCCGATCGTCAAGGGCTCGGCGCTTGCCGCGCTCGAGGATTCGAACAAGGAGATCGGCGAGGATGCGGTCCGCGAGCTGATGAAGCAGGTGGACGCGTACATCCCGACGCCGGAGCGTCCGATCGACCAGCCGTTCCTGATGCCGATCGAGGACGTGTTCTCGATTTCGGGCCGCGGGACGGTTGTGACGGGCCGCGTGGAGCGCGGGGTGATCAAGGTCGGCGACGAGATCGAGATCGTCGGCATCCGGCCGACGTCGAAGACGACGTGCACGGGCGTCGAGATGTTCCGCAAGCTCCTGGACCAGGGGCAGGCGGGCGACAACATCGGCGCGCTTCTGCGCGGTGTGGAGCGCGAGGGCGTCGAGCGCGGCCAGGTTCTGGCCAAGCCGGGCTCGGTGACGCCGCACACGAAGTTCAAGGCGGAGGCCTACATCCTGACGAAGGAGGAGGGCGGTCGCCACACGCCGTTCTTCACGAACTACCGTCCGCAGTTCTACTTCCGCACGACGGACGTGACGGGGGTGGTGACGCTGCCGGAGGGGACGGAGATGGTGATGCCGGGCGACAACATCACGGTGGACGTGGAACTGATCGTGCCGATCGCCATGGAGGAGCGCCTGCGCTTCGCCATCCGCGAAGGCGGCCGCACCGTCGGCGCCGGCATCGTCGCCGCAATCACCGAGTAAACGGGCAAGCATCCGGCGCGGCGCGGGTGACCCGCGCCGCGGTCCAACAAGGAACTGAGAGATGAACGGACAGAATATCCGGATCCGCCTCAAGGCGTTCGACCACCGGGTGCTCGACGCCTCCACACGCGAGATCGTGTCCACGGCAAAGCGCACCGGCGCAAATGTCCGTGGCCCCGTCCCGCTGCCGACGCGGATCGAGAAATTCACGGTGAACCGCTCGCCGCATATCGACAAGAAGAGCCGCGAGCAGTTCGAGATGCGGACCCACAAGCGTCTTCTGGATATCGTGGATCCGACGCCGCAGACGGTGGACGCGCTGATGAAGCTGGATCTCGCCGCTGGTGTCGACGTCGAGATCAAGTTGTAGGCGGAAGACAAGGTAGGACCCCGCGCCGGGCCTCGAGCGGCCGGGCGGCGGGAAGCCTGAAAGGAAATCGAACCGATGCGTTCAGGTGTTATTGCACAGAAGATCGGGATGACGCGGGTCTACAACGAGGCGGGCGAGCACATCCCCGTCACGGTGCTGCGCATGGAGAATTGCCAGGTCGTGGCCCAGCGCACCGAGGAGAAGAACGGCTACACCGCCGTTCAGCTCGGCGTGGGGCTGGCCAAGGTGAAGAACACCCCAAAGCCGCTGCGCGGTCACTTTGCCGCCGCTCATGTCGAGCCCAAGTCCAAGCTGGCCGAGTTTCGGGTGTCGCCCGACAATCTGCTCGATGTGGGAGCGGAGATCACGGCTGATCACTTCGTCGCCGGCCAGAAGGTCGACGTGACGGGGACGTCGATCGGCAAGGGCTTCCAGGGTGTCATGAAGCGCCACAATTTCGGCGGCGGTCGTGCCACGCACGGCAACTCGGTCTCGCACCGCGCGCACGGCTCGACCGGCCAGCGGCAGGATCCCGGAAAGGTGTTCAAGGGCAAGAAGATGGCCGGCCACATGGGTGCCCGGCGTGTCACGAGCCAGAACCTGGAAGTGGTTTCCACCGATACCGAGCGTGGCCTCATTCTGGTCCGCGGCGCCGTTCCGGGCTCCAAAGGTGCATGGATCATGGTGCGTGACGCGGTGAAGGCGCCGCTTCCGGACAACGCGCCGCAGCCCGGCGCCATTCGTGCCGCTGCGCAGAACGATGCCGTCAAGGCCGAAGGCGCCGCCAGCGAGGGGGCAGAATAATGGATCTCAAAGTAACGACCCTCGCGGGCAAGGATGCCGGGAAGCTGAAGCTTTCCGATGCCATCTTCGGACTGGATCCGCGCGAGGACATTCTGCATCGTGTCGTGCGCTGGCAGCTCGCCAAGCGCCAGCAGGGCACGCACAAGACCAAGGGCCGCGCGGAGATCGCGCGCACCGGCGCCAAGATGTATCGCCAGAAGGGCACCGGCCGCGCCCGCCACTCCTCGGCGCGTGTGCCGCAGTTCCGCGGCGGCGGCAAGGCGCATGGTCCGGTCGTGCGCAGCCATGCCCACGAACTGCCGAAGAAGGTGCGGGCGCTCGGCCTGAAGCATGCGCTTTCGGCAAAAGCCAAGGCGGACGACATCATCGTCATTGACGAGTTGGCGCTCGCGGACGGCAAGACGAAGGCGCTGGTGGAGAACTTCGCCAAGCTCGGTCTCGACAACGCGCTCATGGTGGGCGGGGCCGAGATCGACGCCGGCTTCAAGCGCGCGGCGGCGAACATTCCCAATATCGACGTGCTGCCGATTCAGGGCATCAACGTCTACGACATCCTGCGCCGCGGGAAGCTGGTGCTTTCCAAGGCCGCGGTCGAGGCCCTCGAGGAGCGGTTCAAATGACGGATCTTCGCCACTACGACGTGATCGTCAGCCCGGCGGTCACCGAGAAAACGACATTGGCCGCGGAGAACAACCAGGTGGTCTTCAACGTGGCACGCAAGGCTACGAAGCCCGAGATCAAGGCGGCGGTGGAAGCGCTGTTCAACGTCAAGGTCAAGGGCGTCAACACGCTTGTGCGCAAGGGCAAGGTGAAGCGTTTTCGCGGCACCATCGGTCGGCAGAGCGACGTCAAGAAGGCGGTCGTCACCCTGGCCGAGGGCCATTCGATCGACATCGCGACGGGTCTTTGAGAGGCCGCGAGGATTTAGGATATGGCACTCAAGAACTATAAACCGGTCACGCCGGGCCAGCGCCAGCTGGTGATCGTCGACCGCTCCGGCCTTTACAAGGGCAAGCCGGTGAAGGGGCTGACCGTTGGCCTCACCGGCAAGGGCGGGCGCAACAACACCGGCCGCGTCACCGCGCGATTCCAGGGCGGCGGACACAAGCGTGCCTACCGGCTGATCGATTTCAAGCGCCGCAAGTTCGACGTTTCCGGCGTCGTCGAGCGGCTGGAATATGATCCCAACCGGACGGGCTTCATTGCGCTCGTGCGCTATGACGACGGCGAGCTGTCCTACATCCTGGCCCCGCAGCGGCTGTCCGTGGGCGATCGCGTCATCTCCTCGGAGAAGAGCGTCGACGTGAAGCCGGGCAATGCCATGCCGCTGGCGGTCATGCCCGTCGGTACCATCGTCCACAATGTGGAGATGAAGCCGGGCAAGGGCGGCCAGATCGCCCGTTCCGCCGGTGCATACGCGCAGCTCGTGGGCCGTGACCAGGGCAGGGCGATCCTGCGCCTGAATTCCGGCGAGCAGCGCCTCGTCCCGGGTGGCTGCCTTGCCACCGTCGGCGCCGTGTCGAACCCCGATCACGGCAATGTCAGCCTCGGCAAGGCGGGCCGCAAGCGCTGGATGGGCAAGCGCCCGCACAACCGCGGCGTAACCATGAACCCGGTCGATCACCCGCATGGCGGCGGTGAAGGCCGCACCTCGGGCGGCCGCCATCCGGTGTCGCCCTGGGGCAAGCCCACCAAGGGCATGAAGACGCGGTCCAACAAGGCGACCGACAAGTTCATCATGCGCTCGCGTCATCAGCGCAAGAAGTAAGGAAAGGTAGGGAACCGTGACCCGATCAGTCTGGAAAGGCCCCTTCGTCGACGGCTACCTGCTGAAGAAGGCCGACAAGTCGCGCGAAAGCGGGCGCAAGGAGGTCATCAGGACCTGGAGCCGCCGCTCCACCATCCTGCCTCAGTTCGTGGGGCTGACCTTCGGCGTCTACAACGGCCAGAAGCATATTCCGGTGCTCGTGTCGGAAGAGATGGTGGGCCACAAGTTGGGTGAATTCGCTCCGACCCGCACCTATTACGGCCACGGGGCGGACAAGAAGGCAAAGAGGAAGTAACCATGGGCAAGGCCAAAGCGCCACGCAGGCTCAAGGACAACGAGGCGCGTGCCGTTCTGCGCACCATTCGCGTCAGCCCGCAGAAGCTGAACCTCGTTGCGGCGATGATCCGCGGCAAGAAGGTCTCGAATGCGCTCGCCGACCTGGAGTTCTCGCGCAAGCGTATCGCCGGCACCGTCAGGAAGACGCTGGAATCGGCGATCGCCAATGCCGAGAACAACCACGACCTCGACGTGGACGCGCTCGTGGTGGCGGAGGCCTATGTCGGAAAGTCGATCGTCATGAAGCGCTTCCATGCGCGTGGCCGCGGCCGCGCCAACCGTATCGAGAAGCCGTTCTCGAACCTGACGATCGTGGTTCGAGAAGTCGAAGAGCAAGTGGAGGCCGCCTAATGGGCCAGAAAGTCAACGCAACCGGTCTCCGGCTCGGCATCAACCGCACCTGGGATTCGCGCTGGTTCGCGGACAATGCGGAATACGGGAATCTGATGCATGAGGATGTGAAGATCCGGGAATACATCCTGAAGGAGCTCAAGCAGGCGGCGGTTTCCAAGGTCGTCATCGAGCGTCCGCACAAGAAGTGCCGCGTGACCATTCACTCGGCGCGCCCGGGGCTGATCATCGGCAAGAAGGGCGCCGACATCGAGAAGCTGCGCCGCAAGATCTCGCAGATGACGAATGCCGAGACGCATTTGAACATCGTCGAGGTGCGCAAGCCGGAGATCGATGCGACGCTGATCGCCCAGTCGATCGCCCAGCAGCTCGAGCGCCGCGTTGCCTTCCGCCGCGCCATGAAGCGGGCCATGCAGTCGGCCCTGCGGCTCGGCGCCGAGGGCATCCGCATCCAGTGCGGCGGGCGCCTTGGCGGTGCGGAGATCGCGCGTGTCGAGCGCTATCACGAAGGCCGCGTTCCGCTGCACACGCTGCGGGCGGACATCGATTACGGCACGGCCGAGGCGAAGACCGCCTACGGGATCTGCGGCGTGAAGGTGTGGGTCTTCAAGGGCGAAATCATGGAGCACGATCCCATGGCGTCGGAACGCCGTGCGGTCGAAGGCGAACAGGGCGGCGGCCGTCGCCGCGAGAACGCCTGACGGAATGGAGTAGAAGATGCTGCAGCCAAAGCGCACGAAGTTCCGCAAACAGTTCAAGGGGCGTATCCACGGTATCGCCAAGGGCGGAACGGAGCTGAACTTCGGTTCCTACGGCCTCAAGGCGATGGAGCCGGAGCGCGTCACCGCGCGCCAGATCGAGGCCGCCCGCCGCGCCATCACGCGTTTCATGAAGCGCCAGGGGCGCGTCTGGATCCGCATCTTCCCCGATGTGCCGGTCACCTCCAAGCCGACCGAGGTGCGCATGGGCAAGGGCAAGGGCTCGGTCGATTACTGGGCGTGCCGGGTGAAGCCGGGTCGCGTCATGTTCGAGATCGACGGCGTCTCCGACGAGATAGCGCGCGAGGCGTTGCGCCTGGGCGCAGCCAAGCTCCCGGTCAAGACGCGCTTCATCCAGCGCATCGCAGAGTAGGAGACGACGCCATGAAGGCCGCAGACGTGAGGGCGATGACGCCCGACCAGCTCGACGACGAGTTGGCCAAGTTGAAGAAGGAACAGTTCAACCTCCGTTTCCAGAAGGCGACGGGGCAGTTGGAGAAAACCGCGCGGGTCAAGCATGTTCGCCGTGACATTGCGCGCATCAAGACAATTGCCGCTGATAAAGCGGCCGGCAAGAAGGCCTGAGGACGAAGATGCCAAAGCGCGTTTTGCAAGGCACCGTGGTAAGCGACAAGAGCGACAAGACGATCGTCGTCCGTGTCGAGCGACGGTTCGCCCATCCGCTCCTGAAGAAGACGGTGCGCCGCTCGAAGCGGTACAAGGCACATGATGAGAACAATGCGTGCAAGGTCGGCGACACGGTGCTGATCCAGGAGACGCGCCCGATTTCGAAGGAAAAGTGCTGGATCGTCGTGAACGAAGCCCAGGCACAATAACGGTTGGAAGAATCGGAAGGCAGCCGGCCTTCCGGAAAAGAATAGAAGGCGGCCAGTCATGATACAGATGCAAACAAACCTCGACGTGGCGGATAACTCGGGCGCCCGTCGTGTCATGTGCATCAAAGTGCTCGGCGGCTCGAAGCGGAAATATGCCTCGGTGGGGGACGTGATCGTCGTCTCCGTGAAGGAGGCCATCCCGCGCGGCCGGGTGAAGAAGGGCGACGTGATGAAGGCGGTGGTCGTGCGCACGGCGAAGGACATTCGCCGTTCCGACGGCAGCGTCATTCGTTTCGACAACAATGCGGCCGTTCTTGTCGACAATAAGCGAGAGCCGGTGGGCACGCGTATCTTCGGACCGGTTCCGCGCGAACTGCGCGCCAGGAACCACATGAAGATCATCTCCCTGGCGCCGGAAGTGCTCTGAAGGAGGCCGGAAATGCAGAAGATCAAGAAGGGCGACAAGGTCGTCGTGCTGGCCGGCCGCGACAAGGGTCGTTCCGGTGAAGTTTTGAAGATGATGCCGAAGGAAGAGAAGGCGCTGGTTCGCGGCGTCAATATCGTGCGCCGGCATCAGAAGCAGTCCGCGCAGTCCGAAGGCGGCATCATTACCAAGGAAGCGCCGATTCACGTGTCGAATCTGGCGCTGGCCGACCCCAAGGACGGCAAGCCGACCCGCGTCGGTTTCCGCCTGAAGGAGGACGGCAAGAAGCTGCGCGTGGCGAAGCGCTCGGGAGAATTGATCGATGGCTAAGGCAGATTACCAGCCGCGCTTTAAGAAGCAGTACGAGGAGGTCGTGCGCAAAGAGCTGCTCGACACCTTCAAGTACAAGAATGAGATGCAGGTCCCGCGCATCGACAAGGTCGTCGTCAACATGGGTGTCGGCGAAGCGACGGGCGACTCCAAGAAGCCGACGATCGCCGCCGAGGATCTGGCTCTGATCGCCGGCCAGAAGCCGGTCATCACGCGGGCGCGCAAGTCCATCGCCGGCTTCAAGGTGCGCGAGGGCATGCCGCTCGGCGCCAAGGTGACGCTGCGCGGTGAGCGCATGTACGAGTTCCTGGACCGGCTCGTGAACGTGGCGCTGCCGCGGGTGCGCGATTTCCGCGGCCTGAGCCCGAAGAGCTTTGACGGCCACGGCAACTTCGCCATGGGCGTGAAGGAGCACATCGTGTTCCCCGAGATCAATTACGACAAGGTCGACCAGATCTGGGGAATGGACATCATCGTCTGTACGACCGCCGAGACCGACGAGGAAGCACGCGCCCTCCTGAAGGCGTTCAACTTCCCCTTCCGGCAGTAACGGCAGGCGAGCACAAGGAAGATTCCAAATGGCAAAAGTTAGCGCAGTCGAGAAGAACAAGAGGCGCCGGAAGATGGTGGATCGCTACGCTGCCAAGCGTGCGGCGTTGAAGGCCATCATCAAGGACCAGCAGCAGCCGATGGAGGAGCGCTTCAAGGCGCAGCTCCAACTCGCCGAGCTCCCGCGCAACTCTTCGAAGACGCGTATCCGCAATCGCTGCGAGATCACCGGTCGTCCGCGGGCCTACTACCGCAAGCTGCGGCTGTCGCGTATCGCGCTTCGGGAGATGGGCAATAGCGGCCTCATCCCGGGCCTTGTGAAGTCGAGCTGGTGAGAGGGGTCGAGAGATGTCCATGAACGATCCACTTGGCGATATGCTGACCCGCATCCGCAATGCTATCGGCCGCAAGAAGACGACCGTCTCCACGCCCGCTTCGCGGCTGCGCAGCCGGGTGCTCGATGTGCTGAAGTCCGAGGGCTACATTCGCGATTACAGCGAGATCGACTACGGCAACGGCAAGTCCGAGCTGGAGATCGAGCTGAAGTATTTCGATGGCGCCCCGGTTATTCGCGAGATCGCCCGCGTTTCGAAGCCGGGCCGGCGGGTCTATGTTTCGGTCAGGTCGATCCCGCAGGTCGCCAACGGCCTCGGCATCGCCATCCTGTCCACGCCGAAGGGCGTGATGGCCGACCACGAGGCGCGCGAGCAGAATGTCGGCGGAGAGGTTCTCTGCCAGATCTTCTGATCCCGCGGAGCTCTGAGATTAGAACGAGGACAAGATTCCATGTCTCGTATAGGTAAGAAACCGGTTCCGCTGCCCGAGGGCGTGACGGCGCAAGTCGAGGGCCAGATGGTCAAAGCCAAGGGGCCCAAGGGCGAACTGACATTCGTCGTCAATGACGAGGTGCTGGTGAAGCTCGAAGATGGCGCGATCGCGGTTGATCCGCGCGACCAGTCGAAGGTGGCCCGCTCGAAATGGGGCATGTCGCGCACGCAGATCGCCAACATCGTCAATGGCGTGAAGGACGGCTTCGAGAAGCGGCTTGAGATCAACGGTGTCGGCTACCGCGCGGCGATGCAGGGCAAGAAGCTGCAGCTTTCGCTGGGCTACAGCCACGATGTCAACTACGAGGCGCCGGAAGGCATCACCATTACGGTGCCCAAGCCGACGGAGATCGTGGTCAGCGGCATCGACAAGCAGGTCGTCGGCCAGGTTGCGGCGGAAATCCGCGAGTTCCGTGGCCCCGAGCCCTACAAGGGCAAGGGCGTGAAATACGCGGGTGAAACCATCATCCGCAAGGAAGGCAAGAAGAAGTAGGGAACGCGATCATGGTGTCGAAGGTATCCGTTACGCGGCGCGCCGGGCGCGTTCGCCGGAAGGTCAAGGCCGTTGCGAACGGACGGCCGCGGCTTTCCGTCTATCGCTCGTCGAAGAACATCTATGCGCAGGTGATCGACGACGTGAAGGGCCACACGCTGGCTGCCGCCTCCACGCTCGAGAAGGACTTGCGGGGCAAGCTGAAGACCGGCGCCGATGTGTCGGCGGCGACCGAGATCGGTAAGCTGATCGCCGAGCGTGCCAAGAAGGCTGGGGTCGAGAACGTCGTTTTCGACCGCGGCGCCTATCTGTATCACGGCCGCGTCAAGGCGCTGGCCGACGCCGCCCGCGAGGGTGGGCTGAGCTTCTAACCGCCGCCGGACGCCCGTTTGCGTCCGGCACATAACTCAACCCCGTGCTACCGGAAAAGAACAAGGACAAGGACAATGGCACAAGGCCGCAGGGACGACCGCCGCGATCGCGATGAGCGCGACAGCGAGTTCGTCGACAAGCTCGTTCACATCAACCGCGTTGCCAAGGTGGTCAAGGGTGGCCGCCGCTTCGGCTTCGCCGCACTCGTCGTCGTCGGCGACCAGAAGGGCCGCGTCGGTTTCGGCCACGGCAAGGCCCGCGAGGTGCCGGAGGCGATCCGCAAGGCGACCGAGGCGGCCAAGCGCGACATGATCTTCGTGCCCCTCAGGGCCGGCCGCACCCTGCATCACGACGTGGACGGCCGCCACGGCGCGGGCCGCGTCCATCTGCGCGCCGCCAAGCCCGGTACCGGGATCATTGCCGGCGGCCCCATGCGCGCCGTCTTTGAAATGCTCGGGGTGCAGGACGTGGTCGCCAAGTCGCTCGGCTCCGCGAACCCCTACAACATGGTGCGCGCTACCTTCGATGCGCTGAAGAGCCAGATGCATCCGAAGGACATCGCCGCCCATCGCGGCATCAAGTATTCGACCCTGCAGGCCCGCCGCGGTGCGGTGGCGGCCGGCGCGGAAGAGTAGGCGCCCGCGGTTCTTGTGAGGAATGACGAAGATGGCTGAGAAGAAGAAGGGCAAGACGATCACGGTCGAGCAGATCGGTAGCCCCATCCGCCGCCCCGGCGACCAGCGTGCAACGCTGATCGGTCTCGGGCTCAACAAGATGCACCGCCGTTCGACGCTGGAGGATACCCCTTCCGTGCGCGGCATGATCGCCAAGGTCGGGCACCTCGTGCGCGTCGTGGACGAGGCCTGAGGAACCCGAGGAGAGCAGCGATGAAAATCAACGAACTCAGGGACATGGAAGGTGCCACCCATTCGCGCAAGCGTGTTGGGCGCGGCATCGGTTCGGGCACCGGCAAGACCGGCGGCCGCGGCGTGAAGGGGCAGAAGTCGCGTTCGGGCGTGGCCATCAAGGGCTTCGAGGGCGGGCAGATGCCGCTCTACCGGCGCCTGCCGAAGCGCGGTTTCAAGAATATCTTTGGCAAGGACTTCAACGAGGTTTCCGTCGGCAGGATCCAGGCGGCTATCGATGCGGGCAAGCTCGACAGCGCGGTGACCATCGACACCGCCGCCCTGATCAAGGCGGGCGTGGTGCGCCGTGCCAAGGATGGCGTGCGCGTTCTCGGCAGCGGCGAGTTGAAGGCCAAGGTGACGCTCGACGTCGCCGGGGCTTCGAAATCCGCCGTCGAAAAGATCGAGAAGGCGGGCGGTTCGGTCAAGGTACCGGAGAAAGCGGCCGAATAGCCCCTGAGGCGGGCGGCGGGACGATCTGCCGCTTGCATCCCGGCCCGGTGGGGCCTATTTCGGGCGTCGGCACATGTGCCCGGCATCATCGCCGCGGCACATGATCCGCCCTAAGTGAGGTCCGGCACGTCTGTCGTCGCGAATCTGGCCCGCGCGGCCGAGGCAGCCGGTTTTCACTTTCCTGGTCGCGCGGTGGGCGCGTGACGAAGCGGAGAATTCTTCATGGCATCGGCAGCCGAGCAACTTGCTTCCAATCTCAATTTCGCGGCCTTCGCCAAGGCCGAGGACCTCAAGAAGCGAATCTGGTTCACGCTCGGCGCGCTGCTCGTCTACAGGCTCGGTACCTATATTCCGATGCCGGGCATCAACCCGGAAGCATTCGCACAGGCCTTCCAGCAGCAATCCGGCGGCGTACTCGGCATGTTCAACATGTTCGCCGGCGGCGCGGTCGAGCGCATGGCGATTTTCGCCCTCGGCATCATGCCCTATATCTCCGCCTCCATCATCATGCAGCTCATGACCTCGGTCGTCCCGTCGCTCGAGCAGTTGAAGAAGGAGGGCGAGCAGGGCCGCAAGGTCATCAACCAGTACACGCGCTACGGCACGGTCCTGCTCGCTACGACACAGGCCTACGGCATCGCCATAGGGCTGGAGAGCGGGGCGAACATCGTCACCGATCCTGGCTGGTTCTTCCGCATTTCCGCCGTCATCACGCTGGTCGGCGGCACCATGTTCCTGATGTGGCTCGGCGAGCAGATCACCGCGCGCGGCATCGGCAACGGCATTTCGCTCATCATCTTCTCCGGCATCGTTGCGGGTCTGCCTTCGGCCATCGGCGGGACCCTGGAGCTCGGCCGCACGGGTGCCATGTCGACGGGCCTGATCATCGGCATCATCGTGCTGGCGATCGCCGTGATCGGCGTGATCGTCTTCTTCGAGCGGGCGCAGCGGCGGCTTCTGATCCAGTATCCGAAGCGCCAGGTCGGCAACCGCATGTTCCAGGGCGATACCTCGCACCTGCCGCTGAAGCTCAACACGGCCGGCGTCATTCCGCCCATTTTCGCCTCCTCGTTGCTGCTTCTGCCGACGACGGCGGCAGGCTTCTCCGACACGTCTCAGCTGCCCGCCTGGGCAGGGACGGTGCTGGCCACGCTCGGCCACGGCCAGCCGCTCTTCATGGTGCTCTATGCGGCACTGATCGCCTTCTTCGCCTTCTTCTACACGGCGATCGTGTTCAATCCCAAGGACACCGCCGACCAGTTGAAGAAGCATTCCGGCTTCATTCCCGGATATCGACCGGGCGAGCGGACCGCTGAATACATCGATTACGTGCTGACCCGCATCACCGTGGTCGGCGCCATCTATCTCGTCCTGGTGTGCCTGCTGCCCGAGTTCCTTATTTCGGCGACCGGCGTGCCCTTCTATCTCGGCGGTACATCGCTGCTCATCGTGGTCAGCGTGACGCTCGACACGGTGTCGCAGGTGCAGGGGCACCTGATCGCGCATCAGTACGAAGGTCTGATCAAGAAATCGAAGCTTCGGGGGGGCAAAAGAGGAAGATGAGGCTGATACTTCTCGGGCCCCCGGGGGCCGGAAAGGGGACCCAGGCGCAGATCCTGGTCGAAAGGCACGGCATTCCGCAGCTTTCCACCGGCGACATGCTGCGCGCGGCGGTGAAGGCGGAAACCGAGGTCGGCATGCGGGCGAAAGCCGTCATGGATGCCGGCGAGCTGGTGTCCGACGCGATCGTCAACGCCATCGTTGCCGAGCGCATCGACCAGCCTGACTGCGCGAACGGCTTCATTCTCGACGGCTATCCACGAACGCTGGCTCAGGCCGACGCGGTGGAGGACATGCTGGCCGAACGCGGACTGAAGCTGGACGCGGTGATCGAGCTTCTGGTCGATGACAAGGCGCTGGTCGGCCGTATCGTCAAGCGCGCGCAGGAGGCCCAATCCGCGGGGCAGCCGGTGCGCAAGGACGACAATCCGGAGGTCTTCGAGGAGCGGCTGCGCGAGTACTACAAGAAGACGGCGCCGCTGACCGGCTATTACTATGCCAAGGGAAGGCTGCACACCGTCGACGGCATGGCGAGCATCTCCGAGGTGACCTCCAGGATCGAAGAGGTTTTGAGATCGATTTAGCGCGGTGGAGCGCGGCGGCTCGTGCCTTGCCTGGCCGGATTGCCGCCCATTGCTGAAACAATGTCGCCGGGGAGTTGACTTTTCCCCGCGATTCCGCCAAAGACGGCGCCAATTCGCTTGAATCCCAAAGCGGTCGGTGCCGGTCGAAAGAGTGATGGCCGGACCGGGCGCTTTCGTCTTGTCCGGTCGAGGGTCAACAGACCGCCGGACAGGCGGTAGAAACCAAGGAGACCGACGTGGCCCGCATTGCTGGCGTCAACATTCCGACGAACAAGCGCGTGGTGATCGCGCTGCAATATATCCACGGCATCGGGCCGAAGCTTGCCCGTGACATCGTGACCAAGGTGAACATCCCCCAAGAGCGCCGCGTCAATCAGCTGACCGACGCCGAGGTGTTGCAGATTCGCGAGACGATCGACCGCGAGTACCAGGTCGAAGGTGACCTGCGTCGCGAGGCGTCGATGAACATCAAGCGGCTGATGGATCTCGGCTGCTATCGCGGCCTGCGCCATCGCCGTTCGCTGCCGGTGCGCGGCCAGCGCACGCACACCAATGCGCGTACGCGCAAGGGTCCGGCGAAGCCGATCGCGGGCAAGAAGAAGTAATCAGGCGAATGGTCAATCGTGAATGGTTGAGGGCCGAACGTCCTGGCCGGCGACCATTCACCACTTCACCATTCACCGAGGTGGAGCCGCTGGCATTACGGCGGTGTAGAGATCGACTGAAAGGAAGACCATGGCCAAGGAAGCCGCACGCGTTAAGCGCCGTGAACGCAAGAACATTTCGTCGGGTGTCGCGCACGTCAACTCGACCTTCAACAACACCATGATCACCATCACCGACGCGCAGGGCAACGCGATTGCCTGGTCTTCGGCCGGTGCCCAGGGCTTCAAGGGTTCGCGCAAGTCGACGCCCTTCGCCGCACAGGTGGCGGCCGAGGATTGTGCTCGCAAAGCGCAGGAGCACGGCATGCGCATGCTCGAGGTCGAGGTTTCCGGTCCCGGTTCGGGCCGCGAATCGGCGCTCAGAGCCTTGCAGGCGGCCGGTTTCACCATTACCTCCATTCGCGACGTGACGCCGATCCCGCACAACGGGTGCCGTCCGCGCAAGAAGCGCCGCGTCTAGCTACCGATCCACACCGTACGAGCGCTCTTGGCGCTCCTCTGCGGTTTCCAGAGCGCCTGCCACGATTGGATGGTGGTGGGGTAACGGAAGGAAAAGCTCATGATCCAGAAAAACTGGCAGGAACTCATCAAGCCGAACAAGATCGAGTTCACGTCCAAGGGCCGCACACAGACGTCGCTCGTCGCCGAGCCCTTGGAGCGTGGCTTCGGCCTCACTCTCGGCAACGCCCTGCGCCGCGTGCTTCTGTCCTCGCTGCGCGGTGCGGCTGTGACCGCCGTGCAGATCGACGGCGTGCTGCACGAGTTCTCCTCGATTGCCGGCGTGCGCGAGGACGTGACCGATATCGTTCTCAACATCAAGGAAATCGCCATCAAGATGGAAGGCGACGGGCCCAAGCGCATGGTCGTGCGCAAGCAGGGGCCCGGTGCGGTGACCGCCGGCGATATCCAGACCGTCGGCGATGTCGAGGTTCTCAATCCTGATCACGTCATCTGCACGCTCGACCAGGATGCCGAGATCCGCATGGAGTTCACGGTCGACACTGGCAAGGGCTACGTGCCGGCTGACCGCAACCGCGCCGAGGATGCGCCGATCGGGCTCATTCCCGTCGACAGCCTCTATTCGCCGGTCAAGAAGGTTTCCTACAAGGTCGAGAACACCCGTGAGGGGCAGGTGCTCGATTACGACAAGCTGACCATGACCCTCGAGACGGACGGCTCCATCTCGGGCGAGGACGCGGTGGCGTTCGCCGCCCGTATCCTGCAGGACCAACTCGGCCTCTTTGTCAATTTCGAGGAGCCGCAGAAGGCACAGCCGGAAGAGCAGGTCACCGAGCTTGCCTTCAACCCCGCGCTTCTGAAGAAGGTCGACGAGCTCGAGCTTTCCGTGCGCTCGGCCAACTGCCTGAAGAACGACAACATCGTCTATATCGGCGACTTGATCCAGAAGACGGAAGCCGAGATGCTGCGCACGCCCAATTTCGGCCGCAAGTCGTTGAACGAGATCAAGGAGGTTCTGGCCTCCATGGGCCTGCACCTCGGGATGGAAGTGCCGGACTGGCCGCCGGACAATATCGAAGAGCTCGCCAAGCGCTACGAAGACCAGTATTGACCCTTGTGGCGGTGCCCGGGGAAGTGAAGGAGACAGAGCAATGCGTCACGGAAAATCCGGCCGCAAGCTGAACAGGACATCGAGCCACCGCAAGGCCATGTTCGCCAACATGGCGGCCTCGCTTATCGAGCATGAGCAGATCGTCACGACGCTGCCCAAGGCCAAGGAGCTGCGGCCCATCGTGGAGAAGCTCGTCACCCTCGGCAAGCGCGGCGACCTGGCCGCGCGTCGCCGGGCGATCGCCGCTGTTCGCGACGAGGCCCTGGTGGGCCGCCTGTTCGACACGGTCGCCCCGCGCTATGCGGAGCGTAACGGCGGCTATACGCGCATCATGAAGGCGGGCTTCCGCCATGGCGACAATGCGCCCATGGCGGTGATCGAGTTCGTCGACCGCGACACTTCCGCCAGGGGTGCGGCCGACCGCGCCCGCGCCGAGGCGGAAGGCGTTGGCGAGGAAACAGAGGCGGCCTGAACCAGTTTCGCATCATCGTTCAAAGGGGGCCGCGGCCCCCTTTTTCGTTGGTGCTTCGGAAAGGGGGCGGCGGCCTTCTAAACTGCACAATCATCTGGGAAAAGGCGCCGATTGTTTTGGAGTCTGGACGGATTCGCCATGGTTTCACACGTACCCTTTGTCCGCTTCTGCACGGCCTTGCTGATGAGCGCCCTTGTGGCCGGTGCGCCACCGTCCGCCTTCGCCCAGCAGGCGGATGAAGGGGGTAATGGGCTGCTCGACTTTCTGCGCGGTACGCAGACAGGCTCGCAGGAAACCGGATCGGAGACACCGGCCAGGCGCGTTCCCTTCTCGCAGCGCCAGATCCAGCTTTCCTTCGCACCGCTGGTGCGCGAGACGGCGCCGGCCGTGGTCAATGTCTATGCCTCGGCGCGGGTGGACGTGCGCTCACCTTTCATGGGGGATCCGTTCTTCGAGCGCTTCTTCTCCTTTCCGCAGATGCCGCCGCGCGTGCGTTCCTCCCTCGGGTCGGGCGTTCTCGTGGATCCGTCCGGCCTGGTCGTCACCAACTACCACGTGATCCGCGAAGCCGACGAGGTGAAGGTGGCGCTGGCCGACGGACGCGAATTCGAAAGCGAGATCCTGCTCAAGGATGAGCGCCTCGACCTGGCGGTCCTGAAGATCGAGGGGGCGGACCCGTTTCCCGCCGCGCTTTTCGGGGATTCGGAAGCGCTCGAGGTTGGTGACCTGGTCCTTGCCATCGGCAATCCCTTCGGCGTGGGTCAGACCACCACGAGCGGCATCGTTTCCGCGCTTGCGCGCACGCCCAGCGGCATTTCCGATTTCGGCTTCTTCATCCAGACGGACGCCGCCGTCAATCCGGGCAACTCCGGCGGCGCGCTGATCAATATGAGCGGCGAGGTGGTCGGCATCAACACCGCCATCTACAGCCGCTCCGGCGGTTCGAACGGCATCGGCTTCGCCATTCCGGCCAATGTCGTGCGCTCTGTCGTGGAAGCGGCAAAAAGCGGCGCCGATCATTTCGCACGTCCCTATGTCGGCGCGAGCTTCGACCGCGTTGCGCCCGACATCGCCGAGGCGTTGGGCATGGAGCGGCCCGCCGGCGCTTTGGTCACCGATGTCGCGCCGGAAAGCCCGGCGGCGCGGGCGGGGTTGAAGGCGGCCGACGTCGTGGTCGGGGTGAAGGGAAAAGCGGTCGATACTCCGGAAGCGCTCGACTATCGCCTTGCCACGCTGCCGGTCGGAGAACCGGTGGAAATCGAGATCGTGCGTGATGGCGGGCGCGAGCGCCTGTCGCTGCCCATAGAGCGGGCGCCCGAGACCGCGACGGAGGAGGTTCAGATAGGCGGGCAGGGGCCGTTGGCCGGGGCGCGGGTTGCCGCGCTTTCACCAGTGCTTGCGCAGCAGTTGAACCTGCCGATCGGCAAGAAGGGGATCGTCGTCGTGGCGGCGGCGCGCAACTCGCCTGCCGCCAGCATCGGCCTGCGTCCGGGCGACATCATCCGTGCGCTCAATGGGGAGGAGATCGAGAGCGTCGAACAGTTGCAGAGGGCGGCGGAAGCGGATACGCGCTGGTGGCGCTTCACGATCGACCGGAACGGACGCATAATCTCGCAAACCATGCGGTTTTGACGGCATATGAGCGACCTTTTCGACCGCAACGAACCACCCGCCCCGGAGGTCGGAAAGCCGCTGGCCGACCGCCTGCGCCCGCAACGCCTCGACGATGTCGTGGGGCAGGAGCACCTGACCGGCGCGGATGGCACGCTTACACGCGTGGTCCGCTCGGGCGCGCTCGGCTCGCTCGTCTTCTGGGGGCCGCCGGGAACGGGCAAGACCACGGTCGCACGACTTCTGGCCGGCGAGACATCGCTCGCCTTTGAGCAGATCTCGGCGATCTTCTCCGGCGTGGCGGATCTCAAAAAGGTGTTCGAGGCCGCGCGCCTTCGCCGCAGCCAGGGCCGGCAGACACTGCTGTTCGTGGACGAAATCCATCGTTTCAACCGGGCCCAGCAGGATTCCTTCCTGCCCGTCATGGAAGACGGCACGGTGGTTCTGGTCGGCGCCACCACAGAGAACCCGTCCTTCGAGCTGAACGCCGCGCTTTTGTCGCGCGCCCGCGTGCTCAATTTCCATCCGCTCGAGAGCGACAGCCTGGAGCGCCTGCTTGAGCGCGCGGAGAGCGCGGAAGGCCGGCCGCTGCCGCTTGACGAGGAGGCGAGGGCGGTCCTTTTGCGCATGGCCGACGGCGACGGCCGCGCCGCTCTCACCCTGGCAGAGGAGGTCTGGCGGGCCGCGGGAGACGGCGAGGTCTTCGACGCCGAAGCCCTGCAGCGCGTCGTGCAGCGCCGCGCCCCCGTCTATGACAAGGGGCAGGACGGCCACTACAATCTCATCTCCGCGCTCCACAAATCGGTGCGCGGCTCCGATCCCGACGCAGCGCTCTACTATCTCGCGCGCATGTTCGATGCCGGTGAAGATCCGCTCTATATCGGCCGGCGCCTGGTGCGCATGGCAGTGGAGGACATTGGCCTCGCCGATCCGCAGGCGCTCGCCGTCGCCAATGCGGCGAAGGACGCGTATGATTATCTGGGCTCGCCCGAGGGCGAACTCGCTTTGGCACAGGCCTGCATCTATCTCGCCACCGCGCCCAAATCCAACGCGGCATACACCGCTTTCAAGGCCGCCATGGCGGCGGCGAAAGAGCACGGATCTCTGCTGCCGCCGAAACATATCCTCAACGCGCCGACCAAGCTGATGAAGGAGACGGGCTACGGCGGCGGATATCAATACGACCATGATATGCCCGAAGCTTTCTCCGGTCAGGACTATTTTCCTGAAGCCATGGGGCGGAGGATTTTCTACGATCCCCCGGAGCGGGGGTTTGAGCGCGAGATTCGCAAGCGGCTCGACTTTTGGTCGAAACTCCGCCGCGAGAGGTCGGGACGCGACGAGTGATTTTTCAGAGATTTTTTGAAACGATGACGAAAAGCAATCCAGAACGCTCCCCAGATCTGCTTTTGCGGCCGCGTTTCCGGCCGGTCGCGCTCTCCACGTTGCGGTGCTGGTCGATGGTGCGAAACGGATGTTCCACAAGAACTGGACGATGATCGGCACCCGCCGGAATCAGCCCCTCGAGCGTGTAGCGGGAGTGCGATGTATCACCTGATCCTTGTCTGTGCCGGCGGTGCCATCGGTGCGGGGCTGCGCCACTTCACGAACATAGCGGCTGCACGCGCACTGGGTGCGGTGTTTCCCTGGGGCACGTTGACGGTCAACATCATCGGCTCCTTCGCCATGGGGCTGTTCATCGAAATCCTGGCCCGCAAGTTGAACGCCTCGCAGGAGCTGCGCCTGTTCGTCGCGACCGGGTTACTTGGCGGCTTTACGACCTTCTCTGCCTTCTCGCTCGATGTCGCCGTGCTTTGGGAGCGCGGCGCGGCGGGACCGGCGGCGGCCTACGTTACGGTGAGCGTCATCGTCTCCATTCTGGCGCTCTTTGCCGGATTGTGGCTCGCAAGAAGCATGCTCTAGTGGTATGGCCGCCCTCGAAGGTGGTGGTGAAATGGCAGGCGTAGAGCAAATCTCCGTAGAACGCGACGAAGCCGGCATGCGGCTCGACCGCTGGTTCAAGGTGCACTATCCGGGGCTCGGTTTCGGGCAGTTGCAGAAGCTCCTGCGTACCGGCCAGGTGCGGGTGGACGGCGGCCGGGCGAAGGCGGACACGCGCGTGCAGCCCGGCCAGATGATCCGCGTGCCGCCGCTGGCCGTCGACCGGAAGGATACCGGACCGACCACCATGCGCACCATCCGCGACCAGGGCGACGGCGAGGTGCTGGCCAAGATGCTCATCTATGAGGACGAAAAGGTCTTCGTCTTCAATAAACCGGCCGGCCTCGCCGTGCAGGGCGGCTCCGGCATCAACCGCCACGTGGACGGCATGCTGGAGGCCTGGCGCAGCAGGAAGGGCGAGAAGCCGCGCCTGGTCCACCGGCTCGACCGGGATACGTCCGGCGTGCTCGTGGTGGCGCGCACGCGGCTGGCGGCGGTCCGGCTCACCGAATCCTTCCGCGGCCGCGAGACGCAGAAGATCTACTGGGCGCTGGTCAAGGGCGTTCCGAAGAAGCGCGAAGGGCGTATCTCCAGCTGGCTTCTGCGCGAGCAGACCCCGGACGGCGACCGCATGCGGGTCGTGCGGCACGGCACGCCGGATGCCGATCACGCCGTGTCGTCTTACCGCCTCGTGGAGCAGGCGGGTACCGCACTTTCCTGGCTCCAGATGGAGCCGGTCACCGGCCGCATGCATCAGCTGCGCGTGCACGCGGTCGCGCTCGGCTGCCCGATCATCGGCGATCCGAAATACTTCGAGGCGGACCAGAACTGGGACTTTCCCGGCGGGATGCAGAATCGGCTGCACCTGCATGCACGACGGATCGTCATCCCGCACCCCGACCGCGGCGCCATCGACGTGACGGCCGACCTGCCGCCGCATATGCGACAGAGCTGGAACCTGCTCGGCTTTGACGAGGCGACCGCCGAGCCCGCGGCCTGATTTCTCCGCCGTCAGGTGACGGGGCGCCGCCCATCCCCTATATGAGAGCCATGCGTGATATCCTGAACGATCTCGACGACCATCGTCACCTTTCCGACCCCGATCCGATGCGCCGCGCGCAAAAGCAGATGCGCAAGCCGCTGCCCAAGCGCTTTTATGGCAAGGTCGACATGGCCGGCGAAGGCGCAGCACATCGCATCCTGCTCGACGGCCGTGCCGTGCGCACGCCGGCGGGTGCGGAACTCGTTTTGCCCACCGCTGCGGCCGCAAGTCTGGTCAGGGCGGAATATGACGCCCAGGGCGACCATATCGATCCGATGTCAATGCCGGTGACGCGCCTTGCCAACACGGCAATCGACGGCGTGGCCAACGATGTCCAGGCCGTCGCCGAGGATATTTTGCGCTACGCCTCGAGCGACCTCCTGTGCTATCGCGCCGAAGGGCCGGAGCGCCTCGTTGCGCTTCAGGCGGAAGCCTGGGACCCGGTGCTCGACTGGGCGGAGCAGACGCTGGGGGCACGTTTCGTGCTCGCCGAGGGCGTGATGCATGTGGAGCAGCCGCGCGCGACCATCGCCGCCGTCGGGAGCCATCTGCGGCCGCGCCGCGAGCCGCTGCGCATCGCCGCAATGCATGTGATGACGTCGCTCACCGGTTCGGCTCTTCTGGCGCTGGCGGTGGAGGCCCGGGCGCTCGACGTTGGGGCCGCCTGGAACGCCGCGCATGTCGACGAAGACTGGAACATCTCCCAATGGGGGGAGGACGCCGAAGCGACCGCCCGCCGGACCGCCCGCGAACGCGACATGCACGGCGCGGCCGCGCTCGTAGAAGCGCTCGATCACGATTAGCCCGTGAAGCGGGCATGGGTTGCAAGCAGCCCGCCGTCTTCGTTAGGAGGTCAAACGTGATCCATGACCGCTTCCGGCCCGGGCTTACCGGTTGAACGCCTGGTACAGCAGGGCGGCGATCTCGCTTTCCAGCGGGAAGGACAGCATGCCCATCACCGAATAGCCAAGCAACCAGGGCATCAGATAAAAGCGGATCATGAAGAAGAACCACGCCACGTAGATCGGCACCAGAAAGTCGATCAGGAAACCGGGCGTGACCGGCCGGAAGAGGCGCAGGACCGGTTCGGTCGCGCGCACGAAGAAGCGCATGAAGAAGAAGCTCGAATCCTCGGGCAGGAAGATGTTCATCGCCGCCCGCCCGATCAACGTCCACATAATCGCGCCCAAAACATAGTCGACGACGATCACCCAGACCGGGTGGGCAGCCAGCGCATCCTGCATCGATCAGTTCCGCTCCATCCACGTGCCGGGGGCGGGAGAATGTCCCGCCCCCGGTGATTCTGGCAACAGTCCGGTCAGTGCGCCGCCCCAAGAATCGGCGGGCCGACGGGAACGCGGGTGTCGTCGACCATGCGCTGGATCTCCTCGTCCGGGGCTGGGGTCAGAAGCGTCACGACGACCATGGCGGTCAGGCTCGCTGCCATGCCAACGATGCCGAAGCGCAGGTGATCCAGGCCGAGCCAGGGCGTTCCCCCATTGTAGACGTAGTAGAGGTAGGCGGTCCCGGCGACGAAGCCGGCGATCATCCCTGCTATCGCACCCTCCCGGTTGGCTCTTCGCCACCACACGCCCAGCATGAGCGGGAAGAACAGGCCCGAGCAGGCGAAGCAGAACGCCCATGCCACCGCGCCCAGAATGCCGGTCAGTTGCAGAGAGGCAATCAGCGCACCCAGCGCGCCGATGCCGAGCAACAGGATGCGCGCGACGATCAGCCGGACCGAGGTATCGGCCCTCGGATCGATCATCTTGTAGTAGAGATCGTGGCTGAGCGCGTTGGCGATGGCCAGAAGCAGGCCGTCCGCCGTCGACATCGCCGCCGCCATGCCACCGGCGGCCACCAGGCCGGAGATGACATAGGGGAGACCGGCAATCTCCGGTGTCGCCAGAACGACGATATCCGGCCGCATGAAGAACTCGTTGAGCTGCAGGATAT
The DNA here is from genome assembly GCF_042660605.1 of Nitratireductor sp. GCM10026969. NCBI lineage: Bacteria > Pseudomonadati > Pseudomonadota > Alphaproteobacteria > Hyphomicrobiales > Phyllobacteriaceae > Nitratireductor > Nitratireductor sp. GCM10026969. Next base: position 14,978 of record NZ_JBHSUM010000013.1, on the reverse strand, counting down.
TGTCCCCGTTCTGGTCGGCGATTGCCAGGAAGCCCACGCTGGACCAGTTCTGGATCCAGGCGAGCGAGGCGACCTCGTCGAATGATTTGCCGATGATGGCCGTCGGCAGGCTGGGATCGAGAAGCTGCAGCTTGGTGAGCGTGGCGAGCGCGGGCGCCGTGAAATAGAGCAGGAAGATGAACAGCAGCGACCAGCCCACCGATTTGCGTGCCGCACGCACCGAAGGTGTCGTGAAGTAGCGCATCAGGATGTGCGGCAGCGACGCCGTTCCCGCCATCATGCACAGTGCCAGGGTTATGAACTTCCACTGAGCCAGTTCGCCGACGGGACCGGTATGCGGTGTCGTCAGAACCGACAGTCCCGGTATCTCTTCGGCCGGCGGGTTGAGCCCGTATTGCGCCTCGAATTGCGCCATGTTGGCGGCCGCCTCGCCATAGGTGAAGTGCGGAACGATCCCGAAGCCCTGCACGTTGGACATCCAGATCACCGGCACCAGATAGGCGATGATCAGCACGATATACTGCGCCACCTGCGTCCAGGTCACCGCGCGCATGCCACCCAGCATCGAGCACAGCAGGATGCCCAGAAGTCCGAACCACACGCCCCATGAGAAGGGGATATGCAGGGCGCGTGCCGCGATGGTTCCCGTCGCGTTGATCTGCGCCGTCACATAGGTGAAGGAGGCAACGACCAGCACTACCACCGCGCAGAAGCGTGCCAGATTGCCTCCATAGCGCGTGCCGATGAAGTCGGGCACGGTGTAACAGCCGAACTTGCGCAGATAAGGGGCCATCAGCGAATTGACGAGCACGTAGCCGCCCGTCCATCCGATGATGAAGGCCATGTAGCCATAGCCGCCGAAATAGACTCCTCCCGCGAGCGCCACGAACGAGGCGCCCGACATCCAGTCGGCAGCGGTGGCCATGCCGTTATAGACTGCCGGCACCTGCCGGCCCGCCACATAGTAGGCGTCGACCTCCATCGTGCGCGACAACCAGCCGATCAGCGCGTAGATGGCTATGGTGAAGCCGACGAACAGGATTCCGATCGTGTCGGCGCCGACACCCAGTTGTTCCAGGACTGCCATCAAAAGGATGAAGGCGATGAACCCGCCCGTATAGATGCCGTAGACACGACCGATATTGTCTAGGAAACGTCCCTGAATCAGAGCCATGCCGGTTCCTCCCTACTGCTCGTCGCCGAAGCCGAACTCATCGTCGATGGCATCCTGGCGCCAGTTCTGGAACCAGATGATCAGGACAAAGGCGATGAGTGAGCCCTGCGCGATCATGTAGAACCCAAGCGGGAAGCCAAGAAATGTCACGTTGTCGAGTGTTCCGACCATTGCGGGGATGACAAGCGAGAAAAACGCCCACAGTGCCAAGACAAGAATTGTCAGGTTCCTGGTCTTATGCCAGTAGCGATCTCGTACATCGGTATTTTCAGCGGACATGATCTTCCTCCTCTTCCGCTGCGGTTTCAGTACCGAAGTCCTCCAGACAGCGGACAGAGCCGATGTCTTGCACCATTGCAAGAAACACGAATCGCGATCACAATGATGCACCGTGTATTTTGAGCGATTTATCGCAAAAATGGAACAAAACGTTGAGTTCCAGTGGAATTGAGCCCTCCAGCGCGGGGAATACCTCTTGGCGGAGGCGGGTGGAAGTGTTCGCCCACCAGATCTTTCAGCGGCTGCGTGTGCGCCGCGAAACGGGGCCGATCGAGACCGTGGAGGCGCTGTGCCACTTCGCGCACACCCGCGCCGCTTTCGTCGCCCAGAAGAAACTTTACGGATATCTGAAGGCGCGCATCGGGACGCGTTATCCCAGCATGTTCGAGGACGACGTCTTCGTGGAGTCCATCAACATTGCCAAGCGGCATGTCTTTGCCGCATGCCTGTCCGACATTGCCGTGCACGCGGGCGCGCACGTGATGCGGAATGGGCGGCTCGAAGGGGCCGCCGCGCGCCGTATCGCGCAGGAATGTTTTGCGGCCGGGTTGGCGGCCAACCGCGAAGACCTCCAGGATGAAGCGATGCTTGCCTCCTGGCATGTCGATTTCTCCAACCGGCTGGACGGGATCCTCTGGGAGAACCTTGCGGTAGGAAACGACTGTTTCACGGAGAGCCCGAAGGCGCTTTATCGCTGGGCGCCGATCGAGGAAAGCCTCAAGCGCTACGACCGTGAGATCGTCGAAAACTCGATCCGCTTCGCCTGGGCCGAAGTCATCCGCGATCTGCGCAAGCGCGCCGTTGCCGAAGCGATCTCGGCGGAGCTGCGGCAGCGCGAGTGAAGGCTGCCGCGCGATTGCGCCGGACCTGCCTTTCAGGTGGTGGCCGGGAGGGCCGCGGCGCGGTTTTGGCTTTGGAGGGCCTCCACAGCGGCGATGGCCGTCATGTTGACGACACCGCGCGAGGTGACGGACGGGGTGAGGATGTGCGCCGGCCGGGCAGGGCCGAGCAGGATCGGGCCGACATGCAGGGCATCGGTCATCGCCTTGACGGTCGTCAGCGTGATGTTCGCCGCGTCAAGGTTCGGGAACACCAGAAGGTTGGCCTCGCCCTGCAGTTCCGCGTGCGGATAGACCCGCTGGCGCAAGCTCTCCGACAAGGCACAATCGCCATGCATCTCTCCGTCGGCCACTAGGTCCGGCGCCATGCGGTGGAGGATGGCGACCGCCTCGCGCATCTTCAGCGCGCTCTTTGAATCGCGCGAGCCGAAATCCGAGTGGGACAGAAGCGCGGCCTTCGGCTCGATGCCGAAACGGCGGATCTCCTCCGCCGCCAGGATGGTGGTCTCGGCGATCGCTTCTGCCGAGGGATCGACGGTCACATAGGTGTCGGTGAAGAACATCACGCCCTGTTGCGTGATCAGGAGCGAGAGGGCGGAAAGCTCGCGTACACCCTCGCGCCGGCCGATGATCGCGTCGACATAGCGCAAGTGGCGCTCGAAGCGGCCCTCCAAGCCGCAGATCATCGCATCGGCTTCCTCGCGCATCATCGCCAGGGCGGCGATCACCGTCGTGTTCGTGCGCACGAGTGTGCGTGCAACCTCGGTGGTCACGCCGCGGCGGCCGGCGATGCGGATCAGAAGGTCGACATAGGCCCGGTAACGCGGATCATCTTCGGGATTGATGATCTCGAAGTCCGTGCCCGGCCTGATCTTCAGTCCGTAGCGCTTCAGCCGTGTCTCCACGACGCTCGGCCGGCCGATCAGGATCGGCTCGGCAATGCCTTCCTCGAGCACCACCTGGGCGGCACGCATCACCCGCTCGTCCTCGCCGTCGGCATAGATGACGCGCTTGCGCCCGGCCTGCTTGGCGGCGGAGAAGACCGGTTTCATCACCAGGCCCGAGCGGAAGACAAAGCGGTTGAGCCGGTCGAGATAGGCTTCCATGTCCTCGATCGGCCGCGCCGCGACGCCTGATTCCATGGCCGCCTTGGCGACTGCCGGGGCGATGCGCAAAATCAGCCGCGGGTCGAAAGGCGAGGGGATCAGGAATTCCGGACCGAAGATGGGTGTTTCGCTCGAATAGGCCCGCGCGGCGACGTCGGAAGGCTCCTCCCGGGCAAGGGCGGCGATCGCCTGTACGGCGGCGCGCTTCATCTCCTCGTTGATCGCAGAGGCGCCGACGTCGAGCGCGCCGCGGAAGATATAGGGGAAACACAGGACATTATTGACCTGGTTCGGGTAGTCCGAGCGCCCCGTGCAGATCATGGCGTCGGGGCGGGCTTCCCGCGCAGCCTCCGGCATGATTTCTGGCACGGGATTGGCGAGCGCCATGATCAGCGGCTTCTCCGCCATCTCGGCCAGCATTTCCGGCTTCAGGACGCCGGCGGCCGACAGCCCGAGGAAGACGTCCGCGCCGCCGATGACCTCGGCCAATTCACGCTTGTCCGTGTCCTTCAGGTATGGCTCTTTCCAGCGGTCCATCTCCTCCGTGCGCCCGAGATACGCCACGCCGTGGCGGTCGGTAATCCAGATGTTCTCGACCTTGGCGCCGAGCGACACGAGGAGGTTGAGGCAGGCGATCGCCGCGGCGCCCGCGCCGGAGGTGACGATCTTGGCGGATTCGATGTTCTTGCCGGCAAGCTCGAGTCCGTTGAGGATGCCGGCGGCGACGATAATGGCGGTGCCGTGCTGGTCGTCGTGGAAGACGGGAATGGACATCCGCTCCTTCAGCCGCTCCTCGACCTCGAAGCACTCCGGCGCCTTGATGTCCTCGAGATTGATTCCGCCGAAAGTGGGCTCGAGCGCTGCTACCGTATTGACCAGCGCATCGACCTCGCTGGCATCGACCTCGATGTCGAAGACGTTGATGCCGGCGAATTTCTTAAAGAGGACAGCCTTGCCCTCCATCACCGGCTTGGAGGCGAGCGGCCCGATGTCGCCCAGGCCGAGCACGGCGGAGCCGTTCGACACAACGGCGACCAGATTGGCACGGGAGGTGTATTCGGCGGCCATTTTGGGGTTGTCCTTGATGGCTAGACAAGGCGCGGCGACGCCCGGCGAATAGGCCAGTGCGAGGTCGCGCTGGTTACCGAGCGGCTTTGTCGGTTGGATCTCCAGCTTTCCCGGGATGGGATAGCGATGGAAAAACAGGGCGCTCTCGTCGAGGTCCGAACCCTTCTCCGCCATTTCCTTGCGCTCCGCCATGACCGTTCCCCCTTTCCGCCGGATTATGACTGGCGGGTAACCACACGCTGGTGCTGTTCGCCGAGACCGGCAATGCCGAGGCGCATCTCGTCTCCGGCCTTGAGATAGACCTGCGGCTTCATTCCGAGCCCAACGCCGGGGGGCGTGCCGGTCGTGATGACATCGCCCGGCTCCAGAACCATGAAGCGCGAGAGATACGAGACGATCTCGGCCACCGTGAAGATCATCGTCCTGGTGTTGCCGGTCTGGCGCCGCTCGCCGTTGACGTCCAGGAACATGTCCAGGTTCTGCGGGTCGGGAATCTCATCCGTCGTGACGATCCACGGCCCCAGCGGGCCGAAGGTGGGTGCGCTCTTGCCCTTGATCCACTGACCGCCGCGCTCGGCCTGGTATTCGCGCTCGGAGACGTCGTTGCAGATCGCATAGCCGAAGACGGCCGAAAGCGCGTCTTCCTTGCTGATGTAGTCGCAGCGCTCGCCGATGACGACGGCAAGCTCGACCTCCCAGTCGGTCTTGACCGAGTCCTTGGGCAGCATGACGTCGTCATCGGGGCCGGAGAGGGAACTTGGCGCTTTCGAGAAGACGACCGGTTCGTCCGGGACCGGCATGCCGGCTTCCTCCGCATGGTCGACGTAGTTGAGGCCGATGGCGATGAAATGCCCGGTGCGGGAGATCGGCGCGCCGATGCGGACCGAGGCCGGCACTTCCGGCAGGCTGTTGAGGTCGGCAGAGCCCAGAATGCGCGTGAGGGCCGAGGAGATCGTTTCGGGCGTGAAGTCCTGCACGAGCGAGGACACGTCGCGTATGGTGCCGTCGCTGTGCAGAACGGCGGGCTTTTCCGAGCCCTTGTTGCCAAAACGCAAGAGTTTCAAATTTCTTCTCCTTCGTTTTCCGGAGTGTTCGCGGCAGATGCGAATGCAGAAGCGATCGTCAGAAGGCGCTGGTATAGAGGCCGCCATCCATCAGCAGATTCTGACCGGTGATATATCCCGCATGGGTCGAGCAAAGGAAGGCGCAGGCTTGGCCAAATTCCTCCGGCGTGCCGAAGCGCTTGGCCGGAACTTCCGCTGCCTGGCGCTCTGCCTGCTCCGCATAGCTGGTTCCCGTCTTCTCGGCGCCGTAGCGGATGCCGCTCTGCAGGCGTTCGGTATCCATCTTGCCCGGCAGCAGGTTGTTGATGGTGACGTTCTTGCCGGCAAAGCCGCGCGCGACCCCGGCGAGGAAAGCTGTCAGCCCCGCACGTGCGCCCGATGACAGGTCGAGACCCCCGATCGGCATATAGACCGACAGCGAGGTGATGTTGACGATGCGCCCGAATCCGCGCTCGGCCATGCCGTCGATCGTCGCCTGGATGAGCTCGAGCGGCACGACCATGTTCTGCGTCACGCCGTCGAGCATGTCCTGGCGCGAAAGCGCGCGGAAATCGCGGCGCGGCGGGCCGCCATTGTTGTTGACGAGAATGTCCGGCTCCGGGCAGGCCTCGAGCAGGGCCTTCTGCCCCGCCTGGCTCGACACGTCGGCGGCGACTTCGTGAACCGTGACGCCGAAGCCGTCGCGAATCTCCTGTGCCGTTTGCCGCACCGTCTTTTCATCACGCCCGTTGATGACGACGTTGCAGCCGGCCGCAGCCAGCGCCACGGCGCATCCGCGCCCCAGGCCACGGCTCGACGCACAGATGATGGCGTTTTTGCCTTTGATGCCGAGATCCATCCGGTACCCCCGATTGCAAGATGCCCTGATCGTCTACCCGCAGGAACCTCGCGTGGCAACCGTCACATGGTTGTGACATGAATCGGGGCATAGGGACCGCAACCGCACATTGTCTGGAAGACACGATGCCCCTTGCCGCGCCCCGCACCTTCCGCACCATCTTCATTTCCGACATCCATCTCGGCTCCAGACCGGCGAAGGCGGAATTCCTCGTCGATTTCCTGCGCTATCACGATGCCGAGACGATCTATCTGGTCGGCGACATCGTCGACGGCTGGCGGCTCAGACGCTCCTGGCACTGGCCGCAGGCGCACAACGACGTGGTGCAGAAGCTGTTGCGCAAGGCGCGCAAGGGTACCAATATCTATTACATAGCCGGCAACCACGACGAGTTCCTGCGGTCGTTTCAGGGCGTGCATTTCGGCGGTATCGTGGTGGCCGACCGGGCCGTTCACGAGGCCGCAGACGGGCGGCGCTTCCTCGTCGTACACGGCGACCAGTTCGATGCCGTGGTCCATAACGCCCGCTGGCTCGCCTATCTCGGCGACAAGGCCTATGACATCGCGATCGTCGTGAACCGGCTGATCGGAGTCGTGCGCCGCCTCTTTCGCCGACCTTACTGGTCCTTCTCCTCCTGGGCGAAGGTGCGGGTGAAGAAGGCGGTCAAATTCATCAGCTCCTTCCAGAACGTGCTTGCGCAGGAGGCCGCGCGCGCCGAGGTCGACGGCGTGATCTGCGGACACATCCACCATGCCGCGATCGAGGAGATCAACGGGATCGACTACATGAACACCGGCGACTGGGTGGAAAGCTGCACCGCGCTGGTGGAGGATTTCGACGGCCGTTTCGACATCGTCACCTGGACCGGAATCGCCACGCCCGCGGCCGAACCCCGGCCAGCGAAGGTGCGTGTCAGGCAAGAGGTGTCCGAGGCGGCCTGATCAGCCCCACATCTCGGGCTCGGGCGGAAAGACGTGCGAATCAGCATAGACGAGACCCGGGATGCGATCACGCTTGAGAAGCAACGGCCCGTCGAGATCCACGAAATCGGCGCCCTGGGCGAGCAGGACGGCAGGCGCCATTGCGAGCGACGTGCCGACCATGCAGCCGACCATCACCGAAAGCCCGAGCTCGCGCGCCCGGTCGCGCAGGAGAATGGCGCCGGTGAGCCCGCCGGTCTTGTCGAGCTTGATGTTCACGGCGTCGTAAAGATCCTTGATTCTCGGCAGATCGTCGGCGGTATGCAGGCTCTCGTCCGCGCAGATCGGAACCGGATGGCGGATCTCGCCGAGGATCGCGTCCTTGCCGGCGGGCAGCGGCTGCTCGATGAGGGCGACGTCGATTTGCGCCGCCGCGCGCAGGTTCTCCTCGAGATTGGCCTCGTTCCAGCCTTCATTGGCATCGACGATCAGGCGGCTGTCCGGAGCGGCGGCAGCGACGGCGGCCAGGCGCGCCGCGTCGTTCTCGGCGCCGACCTTGATCTTAAGGAGCGGGCCGGCGCTGTCACGCGCCTGGGCAGCCATCTCCTCCGGCGTGCCGAGCGAAACGGTTTGGGCGGTGACGAGAGGAGCCGGAGGCGCGACGCAGACGAGATCCTCGACCCGCCGGCCGGTTCGCTTGGCCTCCAGGTCCCAAAGGGCACAGTCCACGGCGTTACGCGCCGCGCCTGCAGGCATGCGCTCCATCAGCGCCTGCCGGTCGATCCCTTCGGCGATCTCGCCGCGCATCGTCTCGATCTGTGCGAAGACGCTCTCCATGCTTTCGCCGTACCGGGCATAAGGCACGCATTCGCCACGGCCGATCGCACCGGCCTCGCCGATCATGCAGGTGACGACCGCGGCTTCCGTTTTCGCGCCCCGGGCGATGCGGAAGACCCCGGCGATGGGAAAGCTTTCGATCTTGACAGTCAGCGTGCGCGTCATGAACACCTCGGATACAAAATCGCTGCCGGCCACTATACCCGCGTTCTGCCGGTAAAAGCGGTTTCTTTCGCGGTCGCTCCACTCTATGGATGGTGCTTATGGTGTTCGGAGCATTGAGGCAAGCACGCGGCAGGAGCGGGCAGGACGATACGGACCGGCCGCGCATCAACCTGGCGGAGAACGGGGAGGGCGTCCTCGACTGCCGTCTTGCGGGCAACTGGACGACCAGAACGGTCGGGGACGTCGACCGGCAGGTGCGCGACCTTTTGAAGCGGGAGGGCGTGAAAGTGCTGCGCGTCAACCTTTCCGACGTCAACCAACTGGACACCGCCGGGGCATGGCTCATCGGGCGGCTCATCGCCGATCAGCAGCACCGCGGCGCGGTGACCGAGGTTTCGGGAGAAACGGAGGCGGCCAAGGTCCTGCTTGCGGCGGTCGAGCCGGTCGCCGAGGAGCCTGAGCCCCCGGCGGAAGAGCGGCGCCGCTTCCTGATCGTCCGCATCCTGGCGAACCTAGGTCGCTCCGTCTACGACATACGCGACGACATCCTCTACGGCCTGAACATCCTGGGTGCCACCATCAGCGGCGCGCAAATGAAGCTGGGGCGTAAGCATGCCGTCAATCCCGCCGCCATTACCAGCCAGATCGACCGTATGGGCGTGGGCGCCATTCCCATCATCGTCCTCATGTCCGCCATCGTCGGTGCCATCATCGCCCAGCAGGGTGCGTTCCAGCTGCGCTATTTCGGCGCCGAGATCTTCGTCGTGGACCTGGTGGGAATCCTCGTTATGCGGGAACTCGGTGTGCTCATGACGGCCATCATGATCGCCGGCCGGTCCGGCAGCGCGATCACGGCTGAAATCGGCTCCATGAAGATGCGCGAGGAGGTCGATGCACTGACCGTGATCGGGCTCAATCCGATCGGCGTCCTTGTCTTTCCACGCCTCGTTGCGCTGGTCATTGCCGTGCCGTGCCTCACCATCATCGCCAACTTCGCAGCACTCGGCGGCGCCATGGGCGTGGCCTGGCTCTATTCCGGCATTGCCCCGGCCGCCTTCATCGACCGGTTGCGGGGCGCAATCGACCTGACCAGCGTCTTCGCGGGACTGATAAAGGCACCTTTCATGGCCATGATCATCGGTATCATCGCCTCGGTCGAGGGTATGAAGGTGGGCGGCAGCGCCGAGTCGCTGGGAACCCACGTCACGGCGTCGGTGGTCAAGGCGATCTTCATCGTCATCGTCGTCGACGGCGTCTTCGCCATTTTTTACGCGGCGATCGATTTCTGATGACGGCGGAACTCCAAGGACAGGGCGCTTCCGGGGACGCCAGAGAGCGCGAGGTCATCCTGCGTGCGGAGGACGTGACCGTGCGCTTCGGCACGACGACCGTGCTGGAAGATCTATCCCTCGATGTCTATCGCGGCGAAATCCTCGGTTTCGTGGGTGCGTCGGGCGCCGGCAAGTCGGTGCTGTTGCGCACCATCCTGGGGTTGGTGCCGAAGGCGGGCGGAACGATACGCCTGTTCGGCAAAGACTTGTCGAAGGTCGACGATGAGGAGCGCCTGCTGATCGACATGCGCCAGGGGGTCCTGTTCCAGCAGGGTGCACTGTTTTCCGCGCTGACGGTGCTGGAGAACATCCAGGTGCCCATGCGCGAATACATCGACCTGCCGCGCAGGCTGATGGACGAACTGGCGCTGCTCAAGATCGAGCTCGTGGGGCTGCCGCGTGACGCGGCGAACAAGTATCCCTCGGAACTGTCCGGCGGCATGATCAAGCGTGCGGCCCTGGCGAGGGCGCTGGCGCTCGATCCCGACATCGTGTTCCTGGATGAGCCCACCTCGGGTCTCGACCCCATCGGTGCGGCCGAGTTCGACGAACTTGTGGCGAAGATGCGTGATACGATGGGCCTGACGGTCTACATGGTCACACACGACCTCGACAGCTTGCTCACCGTATGCGACCGCATTGCGGTGCTTGGCAAGAAGCGGGTCCTCGTGGAAGGTACCGTGGAAGACATGATGCGCAGCGAGGAGCCGTGGGTGAAGTCCTATTTCAGGGGCAAGCGCGCACGGCGCATCGTCCCAGCCGAAGGCGGATCGAGAGAACGGTAGTACATGGAAACCAGAGCCAATTACGTCATCGTCGGTCTCTTCACGGTCTTGGCCATTCTCGCCGCCTTTGCCTTCATCTACTGGACTGCCGGCTTCGGAGATCGCGGCGCCACCGCGCCGATCCAGTTTCGCATCCCCGGCTCCGCCGCCGGTCTCGGTCCCGGCAGCGCGGTCTTGTTCAACGGGGTGAAGGTGGGTGACGTCAACCGCGTCCATCTGGATGTCAACAATCCGAGCGTAGCCATCGCCGATGCGGTCGTTCGGCGGTCGACGCCGATCACCCGTTCGACCAGGGCCGATGTGGGCCTGGCCGGGCTGACGGGGCAGGCCAATATCGAGCTGTCGGGCGGTGACCCGGGCGAGCCCAATCTTCTCGACCTCGCGGAGGAGCAGGGCGAGATCACCGTGATAATGGCCACCCCGTCGCCTATCGCCAACCTGCTGCAGACGACGCAGAGCCTGCTTACGCGGGCCGATTCGGTGATCGGGCGCCTCGAGGGATTCGTCGAGGATGCCGGAGAGCCCCTGATCAATACCTTTCAGAACGTCGAGCGCTTTTCCGACGGGCTGGCGCGCAACGCCGACGGAATCGACACCTTCCTGGAGAATGTAAGCGGACTGTCGCAGACGATCTCGGAGGTTTCCGGTCGTCTCGATTCCACGCTTGCCGCCGCCGAGCAACTCATAAATTCTGTGGATAGGAACCGGGTTGCCGAGATTCTCGAAAATGTAGACAACTTCACTCAACGCCTATCCAGCGCGAGCGACCAACTGGACACGATCGTCGCCGGCGTCGACGAGGCCGTTGCCTCGATCAACTCATTCTCGCAAAAGGCAAACCAGACCATCGACAGGGTCGATAACATCGTCGAGGGGGTCGATCCACAGACTGTCGCCGACGCCGTGCGCAACTTCGAGCAGGCGAGCTCGTCGATCGACCGGGCTTCCGCCGACATCGCCAGGGTCAGCGAGACGATCAGCGAGCGGGAAGAGGACATCGACCAATTCATCAGCGATGCCAGGGAGTTGGCGAGCCGACTTAATCAGGCGTCCGTGCGCGTGGACGGCGTTCTGACCAAGGTCGACAACATGCTGGATTCGGGAGACGGCAACGATCTCGTCGCCGAAGCGCGGGCGACGTTGCAATCGTTCCGCGAGGTTGCCGAGACGCTGCAGTCCCGTGTCGGCCCAATCACCGACGGGCTTGCCCGCTTTTCCGGTCAAGGCCTGCGCGACATCGAGGCACTGGTCAACGAGAGCCGCCGGTCCATCAGCCGGATCGAAAGCGCCATCACGCAGTTCGAACAGAATCCGCAGCGCATCATAACCGGCGGCGAGGGCTCGATTCGCCGTTACGACGGCCGCAACCGGCGTTGACAAGCGTGTGCCGGCTTCGCAAGAAGTAACCGGAACGAGTGGGGCAGTCCGTCGGGAGCTTTTCGTTGCGTATGAAGCTATCACTTTGCGGGCTCGCTCTCGCCGGATCCCTGCTCAGCGGATGTGCCCTTGTCCCCGGATTCGGGCCGGCGCCGATCGACGCCTACGAGATCAGCGCGCCCATGCCGCCCACCGAGGGCAGGCGCTTGAGCCGCACGCAGATCCTCGTGCCCGAGCCCGCCGCCCTGCGGCTGCTCGACGGCGAGGATCTGGTGATCCGTACGGCGGACGGCGCGGTGCAGCTGCTGGGCGGCGCCCGATGGTCGGACCGGCTTCCGAAGCTCGTTCAGGCGAGAATGATCGAGGCCTATCAGGACTCGGGCCGTTTCGGCGGCGTCGGCCGTCCGGGTGACGGTCTTGCCATCGACTACCAGATCATCCTCGAGATTCGCGCCTTCGAAATAAGGCTCGGGCCCGGCCGTGACCAGGCGTGGGTGGAAATCAACGCACGCGTGCTCAACGACCGCAACGGCGTCGTGCGCGCCTCGCGAGATTTCACCGCCACCGAGCCGGTTGCCGGCAGCGGCGCGCAAGTCTTCGTTGCCGCGCTCAACCGGGCCTTCCAGAGCGCGGCCGGCGAGATCGTCGGCTGGTCGGCCGGTGTGATGTAAACGCCTTCCTCCGCGCATCAAAAAACCCCGGGCCCAAAAGGCCTGGGGTTTGCTGCCGCCCCCCAATATGAGCGGATCGCCGCCTTTAGGCGGAGTAGTACATGTCGAACTCGACCGGATGCGGGGTCATCTCGAAGCGCAGCACCTCTGCCATCTTCAGCTCGATGTAGGCGTCGATCTGGTCGTCGTCGAACACGCCGCCGGCCTTCAGGAAGGCGCGGTCCTGGTCAAGGTTCATCAGCGCCTCACGCAGCGAGCCGCTGACGGTCGGAACCTCCTTCAACTCCTTTGCCGGCAGGTCGTAGAGATCCTTGTCCATGGCCTGGCCCGGATGGATCTTGTTCTTGATACCATCGAGGCCGGCCATCAGCATGGCCGCGAAGGCGAGATAGGGGTTTGCCATCGCGTCGGGGAAACGCACTTCCACGCGCTTGGACTTCGGCGAGGAGCCGAAGGGAATGCGGCAGGAAGCCGAACGGTTGCGTGCCGAATAGGCAAGCAGGACCGGCGCCTCGAAGCCCGGCACCAGACGCTTGTAGGAGTTGGTGGACGGGTTGGTGAAGGCGTTGATGGCCCGGGCATGCTTGATGACGCCGCCGATGTAATAGAGGCAGGTCTCCGACAATCCGGCATATTCATTGCCGGCGAAGGTCGGCTTGCCGTCCTTCCAGATGGACTGGTGGACATGCATGCCGGAGCCGTTGTCGCCATAGACGGGCTTGGGCATGAAAGTCGCCGTCTTGCCGTAGGCATTGGCCACCTGGTGGACGACGTACTTGTAGATCTGCAGCTTGTCGGCGTTGCGCGTCAGCGTGTCGAACTTCATGCCGAGCTCGTGCTGGGCGGCGGCGACCTCGTGGTGATGCTTCTCGACGACGACGCCCATTTCGGTGAGCACCGTCAGCATTTCCGAGCGCATGTCCTGGCACGAGTCGACCGGCGGGACGGGGAAATAGCCACCCTTGGTGCGCGGACGGTGGCCGAGATTGCCCGTCTCGTAGTCCGTGTCGTCGTTGGAGGGAAGCTCGGTCGAGTCGAGCTTGAAGCCGGTGTTGTAGGGATCGGCCTTGAATTTCACGTCGTCGAAAATGAAGAATTCGGCTTCGGGACCGACGAAGACCTGGTCGCCGATGCCTTCCGCCCGCACATAGGCTTCAGCCTTCTTCGCGGTGCCGCGCGGGTCGCGGCCATAGGCCTCGCCGGAGACGGGGTCGAGGATGTCGCAGACGATGGCCATCGTCGACTGGGCGAAGAACGGGTCCATATGGGCCGTCTCAGGCTCCGGCATCAGCACCATGTCGGATTCGTTGATCGCCTTCCAACCGGCGATCGAGGAGCCGTCGAACATGACGCCGTCGGCGAACATGTCCTCGTCGACCGCCACGACATCCATCGTCACGTGCTGCAGCTTGCCCTTGGGATCGGTGAAGCGCAGATCGACGAATTTCACGTCGTTGTCCTTGATCTGCTTCAAAATATCCTGTGCTGTCGTCATCTTCTTTCAGATCCTGTCCTTTGACACATTGCTACAATCGGTGCCGGTCGGTTCAAACCGCATCGGGGCCGGTTTCGCCCGTCCGGATGCGGATGACTTCCTCGACATTGGTGATGAAAATCTTCCCGTCGCCGATCCGTCCCGTCTGCGCGGCCTTGCGGATGGCATCTACCGCCGCGTCGACCATGTCGTCGGAAAGCACCACCTCGATCTTCACCTTCGGCAGGAAATCCACGACATACTCGGCGCCCCGATAGAGTTCCGTGTGGCCTTTCTGCCGCCCGAAGCCCTTGGCCTCGGTGACGGTAATGCCCTGCAACCCGACTTCCTGAAGCGCTTCCTTCACTTCGTCGAGTTTGAACGGTTTGATGATCGCCTCGATCTTCTTCATGTTTCGGCGGCCTCCGATTGCTTGAAAGCAGGGTGCGCCCCCCGCTCGCCTCTTCATATGCACGAACCATGCCAACCGGCGGGAGGGGCCGTATTCCGCCTCTTCCCACCTTCAGGCGGCGTCTGAATGGCGGCACCCCTCGCGCATATCTCTCCGACGCGCGAGACGGGCGCGGCAGGCCCACTCTAACGCGTGATCAAATAATGTGCACGGTGCAAAAGGAATGAGCATGGCATGGCGCCATTTACCTGAGCGCCGGGGCGCGCCAATATCCCTCCCCATGTTTTTTGAGGGATGATTTTTCATGCACGAGCTTCTCCGGCCCGACGAAATGGCGATCGCCGACCGGCTAGCGGCGGAAGACGGCGACAGTTACCGGCTCATGCTGAATGCCGGGGCGGCCGTGGCGGCCGAGATCCTGTCGCGCTTCACCGACGCTGCCGGCTACGACATCCTGTGCGGACCGGGCAACAATGGCGGAGACGGTTACGTCGTCGCGCGGCTCCTGGCGGAAAACGGCCTCGATGTGCGCGTCTGGCGTGAAGCGCCGCCGCCGCCCGGCACGGATGGCGGCCGCGCGGCCGAGGAATGTCCGATCGATGCCGGCCCGCTTGCGGATTTCCGCCCGGCAGGCGGGC